>NZ_DCJO01000019.1:0-40956 GCF_002320075.1 Intestinimonas sp. UBA1698
GGGGGCTTTTTCAATCTTTCCCGAGCTGGCTGTACAGCGCGTTCCCTCGCTCGCCGACGAGCTCCCGTAGGGCGGCCTTTTTGTCGGCGGCGGACATATCCTTGCTGTCCTTGTTGTAGATGCTCCACGCCTGCGCGTACTGCTCCGGTGTGATATCCGGGAATCTCTTCTTTACCCCAGGCCACCGCTTCCGGGCCCCGTCGGACATCTGCGAAATAGCGAAGGTCTCTTCGTCTGCGTATTTCACGTCCAGATTCCTTGGAATCACAATGTTGTCCGAAAGCAGGGTCTGGTCCAGAAATTCCTTTTGGTTCTGGGTCAGCCGTCCATCCGAGAAGAGGGTCTTCCGCACGGCGGCGTTGGCCGCGGAGGCTTTCCCCGCCGCCTTCCGCTCCGCCAACAGGTCCTTGTACTCCAGATAGACCCCGAAATCAATCCCATTCCGAGTGATGGCGTACGCCTTTTCCCACGCGCTGCTTTTGTACTCCACGCCTCGGGCCGTCAGCATCTCCCGCTTGGCGACGTCCTCTCCGAAGGATACCGCGTCGGCCAGCATTTCCGCCTTCTCCTGGTCGGACGCGCGCTGGTAGCTCCTCGCGCCCACCAGGCTCTCCATCAGTCTAAGGGTAGCCTGGCCACGACTGCGCTGGTATGCGTCCCGCTCCTTGGGCGTGAGGCTGTAGGACTGGTTGTCATACCGGACGGTGTAGGGCGCGTTCTTGCCCGGATAAATGTTTGTCGCGCCGGTGCTGCCGCTGATCCGCTCCAGCTCCTTCTCCACGGCGTTCTGCCTGTAGGTCCGGAGCTGTCCCGGCAGAAGGTTGGCATTGAGCAAATTCAGAGCTGTGTTCCCGGTATTGGTCCGCTCCCGCCCGAAGCCGTCCACGGAGGCGGGAAGGTCCTTGCGGAACATAGGCAGCCCCGCCACGATGCTGTCCCGAGCGGTTCCCAGAGTGGTGCCGCTGCCGTACTGACTTCGGACCGTATCGTCTAGGCCGGTGGCGATACCCTTTACAAAGTTGGGCAGGAGGAAGCTGGACGCCTGGGAACCGGCGTAGCTGAACCCCGCTTCAAAGACCTTTTCTGCTGTGGTCTCCCCTTCGGCGTAGGTGTAGGCGTCGATCAGGCTGCCGATGGAGGACATAGCGGGCAAGTCCAGCACCGCCTGAATCGTCGCGCTGGCAGATGAGCCAACCACCTCCCCAAGCGACAGCGCCCCGTCCTCTCGGTAGGCATCGGCCATCAGCGCCCCCGCCGCCATAATGGCGTTCAGGGGCTCCAGGAAACCGATAGACACCAGCGTGTCCCCGTCCCTCCACTCCGTGCCCTTCCCGTTCAGCCAGCGCATGGTGGCGGACAGGTTCCATTGCGTGCCATTCTTCCCCTGCGCCCGCTCCAGAGCCTCCTTGTCCTTGTCCTCCGCCCCGGCCACGTTGATCAGACCGGCCAGCGCCAGCGCCCCGAATCCGGCCAGCGCGACGGAGCCGGTGAACCCGCGTCCCACATTGCGGACCGCCTGGGCCTGCATCTCCGGAGAAAGCTGCCCCTTCTTCGCCTGGTAAACCGTCCGGACAACATCCTTCATCCCGTTTACCAGCCCCATGGGGCTGTAGTTGGCCGCTTGGGAAACCAGGTTCCCGGGAACTCGGGCGAAGGGCAGCGCCAGGTCCCCGGCGCCAAAGGAACCGCCTCGGGAGTCCTTTAGGCCGACATGGTTGCCCGCAGCGCGCAGGCCGGTCATGACCCTGGCTACCCTGCCATCGTTTTGGAAGGTGCGCTGTAGCGCCGTCTCGTCTGCCCAGGTGGGCAGGGCCTTGGCGTCCAGCTTCCCCGCGGATTTCAGTTCGTCGATGCCGCGCTGGGCCTCCGCCCGGATGCCACCCTTCTGGAACTCGTCCGTGGTGTTCAGGGCATAGCCCTCATACTTGGCCCAGGTGGACAGCAGCCGCTCGAAGAGGTTGCCGGTCATCTTGAACGTCCGCCCGGCGGTCCCCTCGTAGCGGCCCCTGGCGTTCTCCGTGCTGGCGTCCAGGCCCACCTGTATGTAGGATTTCAGCAGCCCTTCCAAGGAGCCCTGCCGCTTGGCCTTTGAAAACCAGGACTTGTCCACCGCCGTAGTGCGCTGCCCGGTCAGCTTGGACAGCGCGATATCCAGCGGAACCCCAATGTCGTTGGAGAGCGTTTCCAGCGGGTCAAATACATTGTTGCTCACAAGGTTGCGCATGACAGTGGACGCTTTGGAGAGCATCCCCATGACGCGGAAATTCTTCACAGCCTCCAGGGGGCTGACTGGAAGATAGTCGGCGGCGATACTGCGGAGCTGAGACACGGCCACATCCCGCAGGAAGGCTTCCGCATCGCTGTAGCTCTTCGCAACTTCCCGCAGGGCCCAATCCATCTGGGATGCGGTTTTCCTGGAGAACAGGCCGGTAGTCCCCCGGATCTCGCTGTTGCGCTCAATCAGTTCGATCAGGCCGTCCAGGTCGCCCTCTCCGATGCGCTCCAGGGCGCCTACCTGCGTCTCCACATCCCCCAGGATGGCGTTGCGTCTGGCCTCGTCCAAGCCCGTCCGCTCCAAGGTCTCCGCCGCGTCCATCAGGATGCCCTCCGGGGTCCGGGTGTACTTAGCGAATGCCTGGATCATCTGGCCGGCATTGGTCCCCTTTTCCTGAATGAGCTTGCGCCACTGGTTAAACTCGGAGTAGTCGCCCGTCTTCTTCCCCTGCTGCCGCGCCTGATACAGGATGCCCATGGCGGTGTCCAGGTCCTCCCCGCTCCAAGCCTCCTTGTTGGGCAGGTCGGCTTTTTCGCCTTCAAAATCGTTTACCAGCCGGTCCAGCGCGTGGGACATGCTTTGCCGCTCAGAGACAGGGTCATAGGCGAGGTCCTCCGGCTTGACGCCGGCCATCTGCTTGTTTACCTCGTTATAGATGCCGCCGTTCTCAAAGGTGTTCGTTTCCACCTTGGATATCTTGGGGGCGGATTTAAACGGATTCTCCGCCGAGCCAACCGTGTTGGGCCCGAAGCCTCCGGTGGATGATTCCGGGCCGGCCTGGGCAGACTGGGTATTGCCACCGGCGGAGGAATCTGCTATAATGGGGGCAGAAGCGGAAGTATTCGCACCATGGGGCGCTTTGGGCGTAAGCTGCGGGCCGTTTTGCGGCACGTTCAGCACTTGGTCAGTACTTCCGCCATTTTTATGCATGTATGCGGATACCACACGCATTTGGTGTGCAGCGGAATCCGGTACAGCCTCAACGACGTAGTATGTGCCATTGACCTTCTTCTGGAATTGGACCATAGGTGCCGGAGTGTCATCTGCGTTTGCGTACTCCGTACTAGTCCTTGGCGTTCCATCGTCATTCCTGAGCAAATCAACGGAATCGTAGTTTTCCAAGACATACCCCATGCGACCAATGTCGTTGACGTCGGTCATGCTTTGGTCCGCGCGCCCGGACGTCCCATGCCGCTTTTCGATATGTTCAAGCGCATTCCCACTCAATACATGCTCAAATCCGGTCACATCAACACCTGTTGCATTCTGCACATCATGGGCCGCTCTTTCAGAAACTTCTGCGATTGGCATCCGTATACGTTTCTTGTAGTCCGGGTTCTTAAGCGTTTTCCACTTGTTCACAAATGCGACCAGCGAGGCATCGACCGCATTCTGGTATTCGTTGATGACCGCCTGTTCTTGCGGCGTATGCCGCGTCGGATCTGTATTGACCGCTGTGCTTCCTGCCTCCCCCGTGGAGGCGGTTTTTTGTGCCTGTTTTCCGGTGGGTGGTCCGTGGCCCACTCACACCGGGCAGGGGCTGGCTTCTGCACCTCCGGGAAGGTCTCCGCCCGCCGCCGAATTTGCCAGCTCGGCCAGGGGGAAGGAGGCGTTTGGGTCCCTGGCCGCCTTGTCCGCGATGTAGTCCATGACGTAGGACAGGCTTTCCTCCCCGGCCTCCACCCCCGCCTTATCCGAGGAAACCCCCGGCTGAATCCTGCTCCCGCCCCGCCACAGCGGCCCTAGCGCTGCCCTGCCGACGGGAACGCTGCTGCTTTTTGTGGCGATACATGGCCTGATCCGCTTCATACTTCCAGTCACTCATCCGCTTGATGTCGCCGGCCTCGTCCCGCAAGTAGCTAGATCCCCGGGCAATGGACAGCCAGAGGCGGCTGTCCTGGTTGTATTGGCGGATGGCTTGGTCCAACTGCTCGTTCCAGGCCCGCTCATCCCCCGCCGGGTCGGGCAGGATCACGGCAAACTCGTCTCCGCCGATGCGGTAACAGCTCCCCTGCCTACAAAACGCCTGCTCTATGCAACGAGCTGCGCCGATGAGGAGCTCATCGCCGGCGCTGTGTCCGAAATGGTCATTGGTGTATTTGAGCCCATCGAGATCCAGGAAGATCAGGGCCACATTTCCGTAGCTCCCCGTCTCCTTCTCCAGCCGGGCAAGGAACTCTTCGAAGGCACGCCGGTTCTCCAGCCCCGTCAACCGATCCTCCCGCGACAGGCGCTTATAGACCTGCACCTCGGTCTTGAAGCGCAGATTGGCTGCCATAGTGGTGATCAGAGAACTCAGCAGGCAGATAATGAACACCAGGATACCGCACTCGAAGATGGTCCCATACCAGGGCGTTTCCAACAGCCAGTACAGCAACAGCGCCAGGGCGCCCCCCGCCGCCAGCATGGCAAAGGCCCGCAGCACCGCCTGCATCTCTCGGTTTCCAGTCCTGCGGTATTCCCGCAGCATCAGCACACCCATCAGGCAAATCCCCGCTGCCAGCAGCAGGTGGGTCACGAACAGCATGTCGATGAAATCGAACCCCCAGAAGAAATTCAACAGGCTCTGCCCAACAGCGTTGACGTAGAACGCACCGATGAGGACGTCCAGGCTGCGGAACCGGCACATCTCTCCCGTATTGCGGACGAAGTGCAGCATGGGGATGGCCAGCGTCATGAATGCATAAAAGGACAGGTAACAGACCAGCGGTGATTGACCGCTCATCTGCTGCATCAGGGAGGAGTCCAGCGTGCACCAGGCGCCGCACAGCAGCAGGAAGCAGGCGACGTCGGCAAAGCGGCGGTCCTGCATCCGGACCTTGTCTAGATAGCTTGCAATGCCGATGGCCACTACGCTTATAATAGCCATGGTGAACACCAGAAGCAGAGTAAAGGCGTCACCCAGGCAGTGCTGGCGAAAGACCGCGCTGCTGCTGCCCAGATAGACTGCGGGCAGCGCGAAGCGCCCGTCCCCCGCATTCTCATAGGTCAGAATCAGGGGTTGCCCCCCCGTCTCCTCGGGCAGAACAACGTCGCAATCCAGCTTGGCCCGCATCTGTTCGTTGCGCCGGAAGGTGGAATCGTCATAGGCGCAGAGCAACTCCTCCCCCAGGTCCACCCGCAGCCGGTAGACCGCCCCCCGTGTGGTCAGCACCAGGCCCGCGTCTGTCGGATTCAGACCGTCGTAATAGAGGGTCAGGGCTTCCACGCTGTCCAGCGTGACGGTACCCGGTATCTGGACCTCCACCCGACGGCCGGCCTCCAGGCGGTACCAGCCCTCCGAGAGCTGCCGTACACCCTCCAGCGGGGTCCGTATCCTCTGTCTGGCGCTCTTGCCCAACGAGAGCCCCATTGCCAGCAGGATGGCCAGCATCAGCACGGCCTCCCAACTCCGCTTTCTCCTTCTTGCCGTTTTGCTCACCTCTTTTCCGTCTGCCGTCGACGGCGGGTCGGCCCATTTAATGGTCACTTTTATTTTATATCAATTAGTTTATTAAAGTCAATTGTAACCTTTTGTACGTTTTGAGATTCCGCGTGCCGGTACCCAAGAGGCAGCGGGTTGACACCGACTCCATTCTAGGCTATAATACACCGCAGGGAATGAGGTTCTCCCCTGGAATTCGATCCTAAACCGCTTTTTAAGCTGATGACTTCTGCGATGATTCACGTCGCAGGGTTATTGGCTTTTTTTATATCCTGCGAGAAGGGAGCTCGAGTATGTTACAAGGTCTGGCACTGATCTTTCTGGGCGGCATGGCGCTGGGGAGGCTGTCCTCCCAGCTCCGGCTGCCCCCCTGCTGGGCATGCTGCTCGCCGGCATTTTGCTCGGTCCGCATGTCCTGGGTCGCCTGGATGAGCGCATTCTCCTCCTTTCCTCCGACCTGCGCCGGATCGCCCTGCTCATCATCCTGACCCGTGCGGGCTTGAACCTCCGCCTGGAGGATCTGAGGCGGGTCGGCCGGCCGGCCTTACTGATGTGCTTTCTTCCCGCCTGCTTCGAGCTGGTGGGGATGGTGCTGCTGGCTCCCAAGCTGCTCGGCGTCCGTCCTCTGGAGGCGGCTCTTCTGGGCAGTGTGGTGGCCGCCGTCTCCCCCGCGGTGATCGTCCCCAAAATGCTCCGGCTCATAGAGGACGGCTGGGGCGGTGCACGTCGCATCCCCCAGATGATCATGGCGGGGGCTTCGGTGGACGATGTGTTCGTCATCATCCTGTTTACCTCTCTCACCGGTCTGGCGGCTGGTGAGAGTCTGGCCTTTTCGGATCTGGCCCGCATCCCCGTCTCGATTCTGTTGGGCATTGCGGCGGGGCTCCTCTGCGGCAGCCTTCTGGCCGTTCTCTACCATCGGGTGCCCATCCGGGACACCGTCAAGGTCGTGCTGCTTCTAAGCCTCTCTTTTCTGCTGGCAGCCCTGGAGGACCGTCTGTCCGGTCGGGTTGGCTTTTCCAGCCTTCTTGCCGTCATGGCTGCCGGGGTTGCCCTGCAAATGCGGCAGGGGGAGACCGCGGCTCGGCTGTCTGCCAGATACGCCAAGCTGTGGGTGGCGGCGGAGCCGCTGCTCTTCGTGCTGGTAGGCGCCACCGTGAATATCCGCTGCGCGCTGGACTTTGGCCCGGCCGCCGTACTGCTTCTTTTCCTGGTGCTGCTGTTCCGGATGCTGGGCGTTTGGGTCTGCCTGCTGGGGACCGCGCTGGACCGCCGGGAACGGCTGTTCTGTATGGTGGCCTACTGCCCCAAGGCGACGGTGCAGGCGGCGATCGGCTCCATCCCCCTGAGCATGGGCCTGGCCTGCGGCAACCTAGTACTCACCGTGGCCGTGCTGTCTATTCTTATCACCGCCCCTCTGGGGGCCTTTGCCATCGACCTGCTCTATCAGCGGCTGCTTCAGCAGCAGACAGGCGGAGGGGATNNATCCCCTCCGCCTGTCTGCTGCTGTGCAGTAATCCAGATTCAAGCCCGCTTGTGCCGCTCCGGCGCGGGCCGGGCGCCGCCTGCCGCGCAGCCCAGGCAAGCGATCAGCAGGGCGATACCCATGCCGATGAAGAGCGGGTCCACGGGGCTTCCCAAAAACTTTCCCAGCAGGACTCCCAGCGGGCCACCCAGCGTGCACAACAGGGCAAACCGCCGGTCCATCCGACCCGGGAGGAAGAGGGCGCAAGTCAGCGGGATAAAGACCACCGCCCCCCGGAGCCCCATGGACAAGAAGCCGAAGTCGTTGATGGTGGCCGAAGGCACCACGCAGGCGATGACGGCCGAGGCCGCCAGCACGGCCAGAATGGTCCCGCGGGTGGCCACCAGGGCCGCCGCCGCAGAGTCAAAGCGACTGGAAACCTTCTTATAGATGTCATTGACCAGGATGGTGGCCACGCCCAGAGAGAGCCCGGCCCCACCGCCTACCACGGCGATCAGCAGTGTACCCAACACCACGCCGGCAAAGAGCACTGGCAGATGGTGGACAACAAAGGTGGGGAACACCTGGATGGTGGAGGCCAGTACCCCCACCCCCTCTGGCAGGGCCTGGCCGGCGGCCAGCAGGGCGTCCGCCTCCGCCTGGGTGATGTAGTGGCCACGCATGAACAGCCCCACAGCGATTCCGGCAATGCCGATGGGGGGAATGAGTCCCGCCGCCAGCAGTGCGCCCCGCCGGGCGTCCCGATCGCTGCCCCCCGACCAGACCGCCTGGGCGTAAGTCTGGGTGGAGAGGACACCCAGCAACAGAGAGATACCGGAGCCGATGTCCTTGGCCGCGCCCCGGGCGATCAGGCTACCGTACCGGGCGGACAGGTCTGCCGCGCTCTCGATCCCGGCCATGGCCCCCGGCGTTGTGCCCACCAGAGCTGTCCGGAGGCTTTCCCCCAGTCCGCCCAGCCCCCCGGTGAGCAGCAGCACTGCCGCCAGACCGGCGATACAGGAGACATAGAGCAGCACCAGCTTGACGATTCCACCCATACCAGCTCCCCAAGCGCCGCCGAACACCACATAGACGGTCATCAGCAGCACCGACAGCACCGCTGCCACTGTGGTGGACACCGGGAAGATCACGGTAATCAGGCCTGTGCAGGCCACTACCTGGGCCAGGACGGAGATGAAGATGCCGATGGAGCTCAGAACAGAGCCGGCGTACTCCACCTTGTGTCCATACTCCCGGTCGATAACCCCCATCAGGGTGGTGCAGCCGCTCCGACGCAGCGGGCGGACATATCCCAGGGCCAGGATGAGGCACCCGATGCCGGAGCCCAAGGTGAACCACCACGCAGAGATACCGTAGCTGAAAGCCAGTTGGGCCGTGCCGATGCTGGCCTGGCTGGAGACCAGCGCCCCCATGATGGTACCGCAGATGATCCAGGGGCCCGATCGGCCGCCGCCCGTGGCAAAGTCGGCAGCCGACTTCACCCGACGTCCGGACGCGACGCCCACCCCGATGATGACCAGCAGGACCAGGACCACGCCCAGATAGTTCAGTGCTGCCATTGTGTCTCCTCCTTTTAAACCATGATGCGCATGGGGTCCACCTTTTGCAGCAGGACCTCCAGGACAGCCTCCTCCGGCGGCTCCGCCTCCACCGCCCGGGACAGATCCATGTCGAAGCCCGTCCGCTCCCGGATGGTGTCCAGGCTCACGCCCGGGAAGCATTCCGCCAGATACATGCGCTTGTCCGCGCCGAAGCGCATCACACCCAGCTCTGTGATGACGGCCCGCGGGCCCTTGTCGTTGAGCCCCCGCCGGGCCCGGCCGTCCGGTCCGTCAATCCAGCCGGGGCTGGTGATGTAGTCGATGTGCTCTACAAACCGCCGGGGTTCATGCTTCATGATGATGACGGTATCGCAGTAGGTGGCAATGCCGTTGGCCCCTCCGGAACCGGAAAAGCGGGTCTTGGGATGGAAATAATCCCCGATGCAGGTAGAGTTCAGATTTCCGTAGGGGTCAATCTGGGCCCCACCCAGGAACCCAGCGTCGATGGCGCCGGTGCGGGCCGCCAGGGCCTGGAAGCCGAAATAGCGGTACTGGGGCCAGAGCACCGAGGCCTGGTAGTTAATGCGCAGGTCGGAGACGCTGGTGGGCACCTCCTGGGGGTTGCCCTCGAACAGGGCGGTCTCAAAGATCAGATGGGCATTGGGCGCGTGGGTGTTCTTGGCCAGGGTGCCGCCGATGAGGGGCAGGCCCGTGCCGATGATGTAGGTCTTTCCGTCTTCGATCTGCCGTGACAGGGCCACGGCCATCATCTGCTTTGCGGTATATTCCATGCTTCTCCCCTCCCTCAGCGGCGCTTCAGGCCGGGCCGGTAACCATACCCCGGCTGGACGCACAGGCTTGTCAGATGTTCCGCCCCGATCTTGTTCAGATAATCCCCGTGGGTGGGGCACTCGTCCACGTATTCCCGGATGAAGGCGTCAAAGTCCTCCTGGGTACGGCTGACCTTATCATAGCACAGGTAGAACGTGCTGTCATAGTCGTAGCAGCCAAAGCACTGGGAGGGATGGGCGCCGTAGGCCGCAGGCACCACCGCGTCCACGCACAGTCCGGTCAGGGTATTGCGCTCGGGGTGGCGGTGCATTTCCTCGTCGGATACCAGCCGTTCGCAGGAGACAATGGTGTGCCGGGCCGCCATGGCAATGTCCAGGTCCTGGAACTGGGCCCCCTCGATGCAGCAGGTGCCGTCAGGGCTGGCCTCCTGTACGTGGATGCAGGCCACGTCGATCTGCGGAGTGGGCACACAGCAAACCTGGCTGCCAGGGTGGAAGGGGTCCTCCCGGATGACGAACTTCTGGTTGGGCAGTTTGGGGTGCTTCTTTCGCTCCTCAGCCGAGATGCCCCACACGTCGGCCAGATCGGAGCCCAGCATGTTTTTTACCGGGACGTAACTCAGGCCCAGGGCCGCGCCGTGGTAGGCGATGGTCTGCACGTCCAGGGAGTAGTCATCAAACAGGATGCGGCCATTTTCAACGGCATCCCGAAAACGGCGGCACACCATGGTATAACCGGAGTTGGCGATATAGGACACCATCATAATCTCCACGCAGCCCGCGCCGATGAGCATATCCATATCGCCGCCGGAGGGCCCCCCCTCCAGATAGAGCTTCCGCTTGCGCTGACGGATGATCTCCCGTACCAGGGTATAGGGCCGCCGATTGGTCACAAAACCGCCCAAAGCCAGACAGTCCCCGTCCTGTACAAAGCGGGAGACGGCCTGCTCGGCGGTCATAACTTTGGATGGAGCGTTCAAGTGGATTCCTCCTCTCAATAGTACGAGCCGCCCCGCACCTGGGGGCGGCTCATCTTTGGTTCGATTATTCCGCCCAGATCTCCTCGTCGGTGGGGACCGGGTTGTTGGGCATCTGATAGGCGATGCGGCTGATGTTCACCAGGTGATGCCACCACAGGTTCTCGCTGATGCTGTTGTTTCCCCAAGTGCCGCAGCCCAGGGTAGCGGTGGGGTTCAGGCCGCAGTCAAAGCCTCCGCCCAAGCCGCTGGAGCCCACCAGATTGACGCCGATGCGGGATACAGGCAGGCGCACCGCGGCGTACTCCACATGGGCCTTGTTGTTGGAGTGAAGGATGGTGCTGTGGCCGGCGCCCTCATTCTTCAGGTTCCGGACCGCCAGATCCACCGCTCCCTCCCAGGAGTCATAGGGGCAGATAGCCAGCACCGGGCAGAGCTTCTCCCTGGTCAGGTCTTCGTCCCGGCCGCCCTTGGTCACCCGCACCAGCAGGAAGCGGGCCTCCTCCGGCACGGTGAGTCCGGCCAGAGCCGCAATGGCCTGAGGCGTGGAACCCACCACGTCCTTGTTGATGCTTCCGTTGGGGAACATAGCCTTGCGCAGGGCCGCCACGTCCGCATCGCTGCCAATGTAGGCGCCGCCCTGCGCCTGAAGCAGGGCCACCATCGCGTCAAACTTGGCGGAGGGGATATGGACACACTGCTCACACGTACACAGCACGCCGTTATCATAGGTGCGGCTCCTGGCAATCTTTTCTGCTGCCTGCTCCAGGTCCACATCGGTATCCACCAGGGACTGCACGTTGCCGGCGCCTACGCCGAAGGCGGGCTTGCCGCTGGAGTAGGCCGCCTTGACCATGCCGGGGCCGCCGGTGGAGACGCAGGCGTCGCAAAGCTGCATGATGAGGCCGGAGGCCTCCATGGTGGGTTCGGGCACCACCTGAATCAGGTCCTCGGGATAGCCAATTTCCCGCAGCGCCTGCCGCATGAGCTCCACCGTCTTGATGCCGGTCTCCTTGGCACGGGGATGGGGGCAAACGATGATGGCGTTACCGCCCTTTAGGGCGATCATGGCGTTGTGATTGGGGGTCATGGTGGGGTTGGTGGTGGGGGCTACACAGCCGATGACGCCGATGGGCTTGGCCACCTCCACGATGCCGATGTCGTCCAGATAGCGGATGATACCCCGGGACTTCACACCCTTGAGCTTATACCAGACGATCTTGGCCTTGGCCTTGTTCTTGACGATCTTGTCCTCGTATTTGCCCATACGGGTCTCGTCCACGGCCATTCTGGCCAGCATCTCGCCGTTGTCATAGATGATCTTTCCAATGCCCCGTACGGCCTTGTCCACCTGCTCCTGGGAGTAGGTCTCAAATTCCTGCTGGGCTGTCCGGGCCCGGTCGATCAGGCCCTGAATGTATTCCTTGGTATCCATGCTCTGTGCTTCCTTTCCATCGCTTAAAGACTGCGGGCCACCTCATAGGCGTCCCAAATCGCATACATAATGTTGGACACCCGCCGGGCGTCGCCCAGCAGGTAAGCCTCCTCGCCCGCGGCCTGGAGCGCACCATACAGGACGGACTCCGAGCGGTAGCCCACGCTAAGGACGACGGCGCCCGCCGGGATATGGTGCTTTTCTCCGCCGCTGGCGACTACCAGGCCCTGTCCGTCTACGTGGTCGGCCAGGCTACCCGTGTGGACCGAAATGTGGTGGAAGGCAATCAGGTCCTGGAGCATCTGGGTGTTGGCGTAGCACAGCGGCCCGTTCTGCCCCAGGATGGCGGGCAGCCCCTCCACGATGGAGACCTGCTCGCCCCGCAGGGCCAGCATCAGGGCGGTCTCACAGCCCACCAGGCCGCCGCCCACCACTACATAGGGCCCCTGGGAAGTCACCTCGTTCTGCAGGATTTGGGCGGCAGTGAAGACCGGCACCCCGTCCCCCAGAGAGAAGGTCACCGGCCGGGAACCGGTGGCCACCAGATAGGCGTCGAAGCCTTGTGGCAGCGTCTCGGCGGTGAGGTCGGTCCCGAAGTGGACCGGTACCTTCCGGTCAGATATCTGTTTTTCATACCAGGCGATGAGCTTGCGCTCGTCCTCCTTGAAGTCCGGGGCGCTGGCCGGGTGCAGATTTCCCCCCAGCCGCTGGGTGCGCTCAAAGATCTCCGGCCTATGCCCCCGCAGGGCCAGGACCCGGGCCGCCTCGCACCCTGCAACGCCGCCGCCCAGTACCGCCACCCGCTTGGGGGTGACGGCGGGCGTCAGAGCCATTTCCCGCTCCCGGGCCGCCGCTGGATTGACTGCGCAGCTGATGTGCAGATACTTTTTGAGCCGGCCCATGCACCCCTCTTGGCAGGAGATACAGGGGCGCACATCCTCCCTCCGGCCGCGGTACAGCTTCCGGATGAGTGCGGGGTCGGCCAGCAGGGGCCGGGCCATGGACACCAGGTCGGTCCTGCCCTCCGCTACCGCGGCGGCGGCCTGCTCCGGATCGTCCATCCGCCCGGCGGTCAGCACGGGAATGGAGACATGCCGTTTGAGCTCCTCATTGTAGGTCAGATACATACCCTTTTCAAAGTACATGGGGGGATGATTCCAATACCAGGAATCATAGCACCCCACATCGGCGTCTAGAGCGTCGTAGCCCGCCTGCTCCAACAGCCCGGCAATCTGAAGCCCCTCGGCCATATCCCGGCCCATCTCCCGAAAATCCTCGTCGGGCAGGGCCCCACGTCCAAAGTCCTTCATAAAGCTCTTGGTGCTGTAGCGCATGACCACCGGAAACTGGGAGCCGCAGGCAGCTTTGATTTCCTGCACGATCTCCACGGCCATACGGATGCGATTTTCCAGGCTGCCACCGTACTGGTCGGTGCGCCAGTTACAGCACTCCATGGCAAACTGGTCCAGCAGGTATCCCTCGTGCATGGCGTGGATCTCCACGCCGTCGAAGCCGCACTCCTTGGCGATGGCCGCAGCCCGACCCATAGCCCGGACAATCTCCTGCACCTCCTCGGTGGAAATGGCCCTGCAGGTGATGGCAGGGTCCCAGCGATAGGGGATGGGCGAGGGGCCAATGGGCAGGTCTCCGGGCGGGATGCGGTTGGTCACCCGGCCAAAGCCCGCCGAGATCTGCAGAAAGATCTTGGCGTCATAGGCGTGCACCCGCTCAGTGAGCTGTTTGGCGGTGCGTTTGAAGAGCACCGGATTCAGGGTGGGGCAGGGCATGGTGCCCGGTCCATGGCGCTCCACGGTATTTTCCGAGTAGCACATGCCCGCGATGATGAGGCCCACGCCCCCCTTGGCCCGCTCCACATAGAAGTCGATGCCGGTCTGGGTAAAGGCCCCCTGGGCATCCGCCAGACCCGCCGGGCCCATGGGGGCCATGACAAAGCGGTTCTTCAGCATGCACGCCCCGATTTGGGCTGGTGTGAATAAAATCTGTAGGTCTTGCTTCATTGTGTCCTCCGTAGCTCAATAGCCGGTCAGCGGGGCGGGCTTCCGGTCCGGCTTCAGCGTGTCCACCAGGTTGCGGCAGACCCCGGCAAAACTCTGGATGTCCGTCCCCACGATCACCAGGTGCATCCCCAGCTCGGCATAGAACGCCGCCTCACCGGGGTCTTTCGTGAAGATGCCGGCCAGCTTTCCGTGTCGCCGGGCCGCATCCAGCACGGCATTCACCGTGTCCCGGATGGACTCGTAACCCACCTGGCCCGGCGCTCCCATGGAGGAGGACAGATCATAGGGCCCCACGAAGAGCAGGTCGATGCCCTCCGTAGCGGCGATGGCGTCCAGGTTGGGCAGGCAGGCCACGTCCTCGCACTGGACGGCCACCAGGTTGCGCCGGTTGGCCAGGGCGAAGTAATCCGTCAGCGGAGTAAAGCCGTAATCAGAGGCCCGGGTGCTGGCCACGCCCCGGCTGCCCTGGGGATAGTAGCGGGCGGCTCTGGCCACCCGGCTGGCCTCCTCGGCGGTGTTGACCCGGGGCACCAGGATGCCGTGGGCTCCGATGTCCAGCATCTTGAGGATGGTATCGCTGCTGCTGTTGGGGACCCGGACGATGGGGACTGTCCCGCGGTACTCCGCCGCCTGGACCAGCTCCCGGTTGTCCAGTACGCCGGTGGGGCCGTGCTCGCTGTCGATAAGGACAAAGTCAAATCCGGCCAGGCCGATGACCTCCGTCAGAACGGAGCTGCCTGAGTTGAGAAACATGCCGTATACCGTCTCGCCCCGCTCCATGCGCTCCCGCAAGTCGTTCTGTCTCATTCCGCCTCACCGTTGAAATCCGGCATGTCCCGGGCGAGTACGCCGCCTGCCATGTAGCGCAGGCGGGGGAGTTCATCAATGGTCACCCGCACCTGGGTAGGCTGGGCCTCAAAATTGCGCATGAGTACCTCGGAGATATCCTTCAGCGTGGCCTCAATCTGCTCGGGGGCCTTGCCGGCAGGCAGTTGAACCGTACACATGATGGGCATTTATTTCACATTCTTTGAAAAGTCTTTGTGCTTGCCGCCAATGCAGAAGTGGTGGCCCTCCTCGTTGTCCAGGACATAGGCCCGTACGTCCTCCTTGGCGCAGCCCAGGTTCCGGCTGAGGATGGAGGCAATCTGATCCATGAAGGCATCCTTGGCGCCGGCGCTCCGGCCGGGGCCCACCCGGAACAGGACGGTGGGGGCCAGCTTTTCCGCCTGAGCCCCGCCCTGGTAGACCCGCTCAGGGTCGGCCTCCAGTACGGTCACCCGGATCATCCGCTCCAGAGTGTTCTCCAGCAGCTCGGCACCGGCCGCCGTGATCTCCCGCATAGAAGTTTCCAGCGCCCCGTCGTCACAGCCGCGGGGCAGGTACAGCGTAATAAAGGGCATGATCAACCTCTCCTAAGGGCCGCGCAGGCCATTAATAGTCGGTCACGATGGTGTTGTACATGATCTTACCTTTGATGATGGTGGCCTTGGGGATGATGTTGGTCTGTCCCTCGTAGTGCTCGCCAAAGGCGTCGGTAAAATCGTGGGGCCCCTGCTGCAGGTCCAGGATGGTCAGGTTGGCGGGCAGGCCCCGCTTTACGCCCACTTCAACGCCCTTCATAAAGGAGGCGGGGACGCTGGTGGTACGCAGAAGCACATCCTCAAAGCTCATACCGAGGGCCATGCACTCGCCCATATGGACGGTGAGGCGGCTGGTCTGGGGATCATTGCTCAGGGCGGTCAGGTCATCGGTGATCACGTCGGGGAAAAAGCCCTCGGCAAAGGCAGCCTTGGCCACCTCGGAGCTCCAGTTGCGGGAGCCGCGGGCCGAATCGAAGATGACACCACGCCTTTTGGCCTCCCACGCCTCCTTGTAGACGTGTCCGTCCTGATCCAGGATGTTTCCTTTATTATAGGTATGGGTGAAGTTGTCACCGGGATGGAAGTAGTCGATCAGCTCCGGCAGGGGCACGTCGGGGTTGGCCACATGGACGAACATGCGGCAGCCCACCGCGTCGCAGACCTGGCGAGCCTTTTTCATCACGGCGTGGGTAAGCTCGGCGCCGGGGGAGTCGGCGTGACCAATGAACACCTTGATGCCCACCAGTACGTCTCCGTGGACCTCGAAGAGCTCCTGAATCTTCTCCAGATTGACCTCCTGGTCCAGCAGGGCGTAACGGGGGATCTCGCCCTGGGTCTCCGCCATGTTGGACAGGCCCAAGCAGGCGTTGACCATGCAGGGTGCCTCGTCGATGAGATGGCGCTCCCGGTGGAAGGAAGCGGAGGTCTGGCTGCCCATATCAATGCAGGCGGTGATGCCTCGCTTCCACAGCTCGTCAATGGGGTAGGTGAAGCGCAGGCCAGGCAGTACATGGACGTGACCGTCCACCAGGCCTGGGACCACATACATGCCGGAGGCGTCGATGACCTTATGGCCGCAGATCTTGCCGGGAAGGCTGCCCGGCTCGAACACGTCGGCAATACGGGAGGCGTAGATGCCCACGTCCATCTTCTTATTCAGGCCCAGCACCGGGTCCACCACGGTACCGTTTTTGATCAGCAGGTCATAACAATGCACGATAAACGCCATAATGGATGCTCCTCTTTTCTATTCCTTAATTTGAATCTCGACATATCCCAGACCGCCGAAGTCGGCGCGCAGGGCGTCGCCCACCTGGACCGGGGTGGAGGGAGTGATGGCGCCAGAGAGGATGATGTCTCCCTTTTTAAGGCCCTTGCCGCCCTCTTTCCACAGGCCCCGGACCAACTCAGCCACCGCCCGGGCCGGGTGCCCCATCACCGAGGCCCCCGCGCCAAAGCCGGTGTTCTTCCCATTTACCTGCAGGCACATCCCCACGTTGGCCAGGTTCAGCTCCCTGGGACACTTGCGCCCCTCCCCCAGCTTGAAGCGGGCGGAGGAGGTGTTGTCCACCACAGCGTCATAGCGGCTGCCGATCTTGAAGTTGTGGAACCGGCTGTCGATGATCTCAAAGGCCGGTGCCACCCACTCCGCGGCGTTCATAACGTCCGGGGCCGTGACATAGGGGCCGGACAGGTCCTGGCCCATGATAAAGGCCATCTCTGGCTCCACCTTGGGGTGAAGGAGCTGGCTCAGGGACAGGTCCTCGTCGGGCGCCAGAAGCATGTAGTCCATCAGGCGGCCGTAGGTGATCCCGGTGGGCTTGACCGTCAGGCCGCCCTTTTCATAGATGGTGCTGGCCATCTGCTTCTGCTTGGCCAGGCTGGTCCCGCCCAGCTTGTAGCCTACCACCCGGTGCCCCATCTCCTCCATCCTCTGGACCCGCAAGGCCTGGCCCTCATAGGCTTCAGCCTCGGTCAGCTCCGGGTAGGTCTTGCAAAACTGGTCGATGGAGTGGTGGTGATATTCGCCGTCCAGGGAGAGCTCCACCAGTTGGGCGATAATTTTTTTGGATAAGGCCATGTTTTCACGTCACTTTCTCTGTCTGCTACACAAAGCTGCAGCTTACTTCCCCAAAGGGGCCGAAGGTACAGCGCAGGTAATCCCCCGCCTGGACCGCCACCGAGGAGACCGCCGACCCGGAGAGGATGATCTCCCCGGCCTTCAGGGGGTTCCCGAGCTGGGTGAAGCGCTCTGCCAGCCACGCCACGGACTTGGCCGGGTCGTTATACACCGCCGCACCGCAGGAGACCTCCTGCTGCCGGTGGTTGATCTCAAAGATGTAGGGCACCAGGGTCAGGTCCACCTGACCGGGCTTGAGGGGCACATCGCCCAGAATATAGGCGCCGAAGGCGGCGTTGTCCGCGATACTGTCCTGCACCAGGCGCTGGACCTTGTCCCGGAAGATGCGGAAGTCCACCACCTCCATGCAGGCCGCCACGTACTCCGTGGCATCCAGGACCTGCTCCCGGCTGATATGTTCCCCGTCCAGATCGTTTTTGAGCCGGAAGGCCAGCTCGCATTCGATGCGGGGCGCCAGGAAGTCGTCCATGGCTAGGGTCACACCATTGTCGAAGCAGCGCTGATGAAAGGCGTAACCGTAGTCCGGCTCGTAGATGTTTGCGGCCTTCCGCATGGCCTCGCTGGTCAGGCCCACCTTTTTACCCGAAATCGTCCAGCCGCTCCGAACCAGATCCTGCACCATGACCTCCTGGATGGCATATGCCTCGTCATAGGTGATGTCGGGAAAGGTCACGCTGGGCTGGTCAATCTGCTGTTTGGTCCGGCTGCACTCCGCCAGCCGGTGGCCGAAGGTCTCGATTTCTTTTTGATTCACATTGATCTCTGCCTTTCGTGGTTGAACTGTCTCAGGCCTTCTTCTTGTCTCTATGCTTCTGGAGCAGAGCAAAGGCCACGGAGACCACGCTCAGAGCGAGGAACAGCAGAGAGATGGGCCGGGTGAAGAAGACGGACACGTCACCCGCATACACGGCCATGGTCCGCACCAGGTTCTTTTCCGCCAGGGAGCCCAGCACGATACCGATGAGCATGGGGGTGGTGGGGAAGCCGAACTTGGGCATGATGTAACCGATGAGGCCGAAGAGGATGGCGATGAGGATGTCGGTCATGTTATTGCTGCAGGAGTAGGAGCCCACCATGCAGAAGGCCATGACCATGGGGAGCAGGATATAGTAGGGGATTTTGGTGATCTGGGAGAAGCCGCGGATAGCCAGTCTGCCCATATAGAGCATGAGGACTTGGATAATGATAAAGCCTACCAGCACCACATAGGTCATGTCGGCGTGCTTGACAAACAGCTCTGTACCGGGGGTCAGACCCTGGATGGTCAGGGCGCCCATGAGCACGGCTGTAACCGAGTCGCCGGGGATGCCCAGGGTGAGCATGGGGATGAGCGTAGCGCCGGTGACGGCGTTGTTGGCAGTTTCAGAAGCGCACAGGCCCTCTTCCGAGCCGTTGCCGAACTCCTCCGGATGCTTGGAGCCGCGTTTGGCCTCGCCGTAGGACAGGAAGGCGGCAATGGCGGCGCCGGTGCCGGGGCAGGCGCCTACGATGACACCGATGATGGAGGACTTGAGCATGAGCCACTTGAATTTGAGCATATCCTTCCATCCATGGGCCTTGTCCATCTTGACCTGGGGCGGCTGACTCAGGCGCAGGATCTTCTTTTCGGCCTGGCTAAACAGCTCGCTGATGGCGAACAGGCCGATGAGCGCGGGCACCAGGTCCACGCCGCGGACCAGGATATCAGAGCCGAAGGTCAGGCGGTAAACGCCCTGCTGGGGATCGATACCGATGGTGGTGACCAGCAGGCCCAGGGCGGCCATGGTCACACCTTTAAGGATGCTTTTGCCGCTGACGCTGGCAATGATGGTCAGGCCGAATACCGTCAGCATGAAGTAGTCGGGCGCGCCGAATTTCAAGGCCAGGTTGGCGAGCTGAGGGGCAAAGAACAGCAGGCAGACGCCGCTGAACAGTCCGCCCACCACTGAGCCGCGCAGGGCAATGCTGAGGGCCGTGCTGGCCTTGCCCTTGAGGGTCATGGGGTAGCCCTCCAGAACGGTGGCCGAGGCGGCTGCCGTACCGGGGGTCTTGATGAGAATTGCGGAGATGGACCCGGCAAATGTTGCGCCGCAGTAGACGCCGATCAGCATGAGCATGGCGGCCGCCGGGCTCATGCCGAAGGTGACAGGCAATAGCAGGGTGATGCCGATGGTGGCGTTCAGACCGGGCATGGCCCCGAAGGAGAGACCGACGGCCAGGCCGGCCACCATACCCAGGATAGTGGAAAGGTCCAACATGTTAACCAGTGCGTTTCCAAGCAGTCCAAGCATATTCAGCCACCTCCTTAAAATAGAATCTCGGGCAGGCTCACGTGGAGCAGCTCAACAAAGGTAAAATACACGGCCAGGGTAAAGATCACCGGGAAGGCCACCAGGACGATCTTGTTGCGGCAGCCCAGCAGGTAGCTCATGATGCACATGATGACAATGGTAGAGATGATAAAGCCGATGCGGGGCATCAGGATGTACCAGGCCAGCAGAAGCAGGGCCACCAGTACCACGCGGACATAGCTGACTTCTTCCTTCTTCTCCTGGGTAGCGGCGGCCTCGGCGGTCTTGTGGGAGAAGATATGCTCCTTGGCGTCAAACACCAGCAGAAGGGCGCAGCAGACAATTACGCCCAGAACGGAAAACGTGGGGAAGAACCGGGGGCTGATGGTGGCCTTAGCCACCATGTTCTCCGCGATCTGGCTGGGGATGCAGAGGTAAAGGATGATCATCCCCACCAGGAGGGTCAGCGTCATTCCATTTCGTTTCAGATAGTCTTTGATGTTCATAGTTTTCTCCTATGTCCGGGTCTGAATCAGACTCCTCATGATGGAAGTGCGGCCGGCTGGGACCGGCGGCAGTCACCGCGCCCCAGCCGGACCACAGATGGGAGGGAATTACCCGGCGATGAAACCGAGCTGATGCAGCAGTTCATCTGCCACAGGCACCAGCTCTTCCAGGCCGGCGGTGTACGCTTCGGTGTCGCGGTAGTCGGGCTCCAGGCCGATGTTGGCGATGGATTCCAAAACGCCCTCGTCCTGTACCGCCTGGTGGAACGCATCCGACAGGACCTTGACCGCATCTGCGCTCATGCCGGCAGGGCCGTAGAAGCCTACCAGCCCCTTTACCCGGCACTCATAGCCCAGCTCCACAGAGTTGGGGCCAAAGTAGCCGCCGTCGGTCATCCACTGGGGGGTGGTGTCGCCGAAGATCATGATGCAACGGACGTTGCCCGCCTCCACGGCAGACTTGGCGCCATGGACCTGCAGAGTGGCGAAGGGCAGCTCGCCGGACATCAGGGCCACGATCTCTTCGGGGTCGCCGTCGTAGGGGACGTTGGTCAGATTCCATGTGCCCTCGGGGTCGGCCTGAGAGGCCCACTCTTCCAGGCACATGTGCTGCATGTTGCCCGTGCCAGAACCGGCGTAGCTCAGGGTGCCGCCCTTCTCGTTGATGAAGGCGATCAGGTCATCCACGTCCTGGATGGGGGAGTCCGCGGCCACATAGATGCCGTGCAGCACGGTGTAGGCGTTGCAGATGGGCTGCATGTCCTCCAGCGTGTAGCTGGTCTCGCCCAGCAGGGGAGTCACACACAGCGGAGTGCTGATGCTGAAACCGATGGTGTAGCCGTCGGTGTTGGCGTTGGCCACCTGGGTGGTGCCGATGGTGGCCGAGCCGCCGGGCACGTTGACCACCTCGATGGGCACGCCAACGATTTGGGACATCTTATCCACTACAATACGGGCAAACAGGTCGGTGCCGCCGCCGGCGGAGAAGGGAACGACGACCTGGATGCTGCTCTTGGGGTAATCGCCGCCGGCGGCGGGGGTCTGGGACCCGGCGGGTTGGCTGGGCTGAGGAGAAGCGGTTTGTCCGCTGCCGGAGGAACTGCATCCGGTCACGGCCATTGCCAGGATCCGTGCTGGTTCTTATCCCAGAGGGCACCATCCACCGCAAAATCAATCCCTCCAACGTCACGGTGGACACCTACACACTGCACTACCCCCTGGCGCTTTTGGAGGCATACTCTACTCCCCACACCGATCTGACCCAGCTCTACGGCACCCAGGCCATGTGCATCCAACTGCCGGAGAAGGACATTGGAGAAGCCATTGCCCTGTTCGAACGCTGCCTCACCGTGCCGGATGATTCTTTTGGCAGCGATTTGCGGCAAAATCTGCATTTTCTGGACATTCTTTTAAAATTTTATCCCCTTCTCTCCGCCGGCCACGGAGGCAACAACGCCCACTCCAATATTTCTCCCCTGGTCTCTGAGCTGATCCGCTACATCAACCAGCACCTGTCGGAGCGCCTGACTCTGGACCGGCTGGCCAACACCTTTTTCGTCAGCAAGTACAACCTATGCCGACAGTTCAAAAGGGAAACCGGCTTCACCATTGTGGAGTACATCAACAGCAGCCGGATTCGCATGGCCTGCACCCTGCTGCGTCAGGAAAAGGCCATCTCGGACATCAGCTCCCGGGTGGGATTTCTGAACAACTCCCATTTTATCCATACCTTTCGCCAGTACACCGGCGTCACCCCCCGAAACTACATCACCCGCTACAAGACCTTTACCGACGTACCCTTCTTCAGCAACTTTGCCCCCCAGGAAAACGGTGCATGACGGCAGGCCACACTACGCATTTACGCATTTATATGCAAAAAATCACGGTTTTTTATTCGAAAAAATCCGTGATTTTTTGTGGTTTTTTTCAATTTTTTGCGTTTTTAAGTAAAAAAACACCCCCGGGCCGAAGCCCGGGGGTGAAAACCAAATCTGGGTTTTTACGTCAGTGGATTGCCGATAGCTTACTCCGCAGCCTTCACCATCTCGTAAGTGAAGGTGTAGCTAACAACGCCCATCTTAGCAGAGACGCCAGTCACCTTGCCGCCAGCAACGGTCACATCGATATCGGTGTAACCCAGAGCGGTCAGCTTAGCAACAACGGCATTGGCCTGATCGGTCACGCCAGGCTCCTCTTTGGTATAGGTCAGGGTGATCTTGTCATCCTTAACCGTCACAGTGACGTTATCGGGAGTCGCGGGAGTCTCCTCGGCGGTGTTATCAATCACCATCATGAGGATCTCGTCGTCATCAACCAGCATGTAGGTGATGACATCGTCATCCTCGGGGGCGGCGCCCAGGGTGGCGCTGGGAGTACCCGGGTTGTCAGTGTTGTCGATCAGCACGGTCTTGGAAGTCACAGCATACTCCTTGCCCTTCACAACCACGCTGCTGGAGGACACATTGGTAGCCTCACCATTGACGGTGATCAGGTTGTCGCCAGCTTCCTTCAGCTTGAGGTAGCCGTCGCTGTCGGTGCTGTACAGGTAAATCTTGCCATCAACGACTTCCTTCATCTCCACACCAGAGGGCAGGTCGGAAACCTTCAGGCTGGTATTCGCCTCGGCAGAACCGGCCAGGAAGCCGCGAGCCTCAATGTAGTCATTGAAGGTGCTGTCAGACTTGTAGATGAACACGTGATCGCTCAGGTCAGTGCTGTTAAATTCCTTGGAAGTGATCGCCACGGCCACCATCTTACCACCCTTGTTGTAGGCAGCAAAGGCAGAGGCATTATCCTCCTTGTCAACATCGGGAGCGGCGGAATAGCCGGTGTAGACGTCAACAGAGTCAATGCCACCATTCTCCTTCAGGGTAACATAGAAGAACACGGTGTTCTTGTTGGAGAACTTGGTTGTAGCATCGCTCTTCAGGCCACCAACGGTGGTCTTGCCCTTTTCAAAGACAACAGCGCTATCACTCTTAGCGGTAGTGGTAGGATTGGTCAGCTTGATCTCATTGCCGCTCACCTTATAGGCAAAAATCTGCCCCTCAAAGTCGCCATCGTCTTCAATGTCGATGTCGCTGTCGTCATCCAGGTCATAAGTGGCCTTGGTGCCGTCGGACAGGGTGACCTTCACGCGGTCGGTGCCGATGCTGCTGCCAGCCTCAGAGCCCCAGACATAAGCGTAGTCATAAGCAGAGGCCTCAGGCGCGCCCACAGCCACGATGTAGCCGTTCACATCCAGATAGAAGGTGGCGTCCTTGTCCAGCTCGCTCTTGGAAGCATAGCCCTTGGCGGGAGTGATGTCGTCGGAGGTGCTCTTGTAGCAGCCCACGGCGGAGACGGTGTACTTGGTGCCGTCCACGGTCAGGGAGGTGGAGGTGTAGGCATCCAGAGTGCCAGTCACGCTCTCAGCCTTCTGGACATGCAGCTTGCCGCCGATGAAGGCAGCCAGCACATAGTCGTTCTTGGCCACATCGTCAAAGCCCACCACGTCGTCCTTGTCGTCGACGCTCAGGGTGGCAGCACCGCTGTAGTTCACGGTCAGAGAACCGTCGCTGGAGGTAGATTTCCCGGTGACCTTACCGAACACATAGGTGGTCAGCAGGACGTAGTCCACATCGCCATCGTCGTTGTTGTCGATGAGGATCTTCTGAACGCCGTGGGTGCCGTCGGCCTTGGCGGCATCGCTGGAAAGATCGGTCAGGTCGGCATAGTTGGTGGCAACCTTGGTACCGCTCACGATGTCCAGGCTGTTGTCGTCGGCCACGCTATTGATGGAGTCGTCAGAAGCGTCGGTGACCACCTTGTTGTCATCGGTCACGATCACGGAGCCAAAGACCTTGGCATTAGCAGCGGAAGAGCCGGTCTTGACGTACAGGCGCACGGTACGGCCCAGTTGGTCCAGCCCGGTGGAGACCTTAAAGGTCTGGGTGCCGGTGTACTCGTTCTGGTCCTCGTCCTTGCCGCCATTGGTGATGACAATCTTGGTCTTGCCAGCATCCAGAGCGGAGCCGACGAGCACCTTGTTGTCGTTCTTCTTGCTGGAGTTCAGGTCAGCAACCTCGTTGGCAACCACAACGCCTTCGACCTTCACGGCGCCGAACTTGTCCTCAAGGACAGTCTTGTTGTCGGCGGTCTTGTCGATCTCAGTAACGGAAGTGAAGGTGCCGTCGCCATTGGCGACCATGGTGTACTTGTAGGTGACCTGCTCCACATCCAGAATGTTGTAAACCATCTGAGCGGCGGAGTCACGGGTCAGGCCCTGGGAGGGGTTGATGTCCAGACCGTCGTACAGGCCCACAGCGTTGGCCCGAACATTGGTATTGACTTCCCAGTTGGCGCCGGTGAAGCCCTCAATAGCGGACTGGTAGCCAGCGGCGACCAGCAGCATCTTGGCGGCCTGAGAACCGGTGACGGTCTCGTTGGGACCAAAGGTGCCGTCGCCCTTACCAGCGACGATACCACGGATCGCGCAGTACTCGATGTAGGGGGCAGCCCAGTGACCGACCGTGTCGGTGTAGCTGTACTTGGTGACATTGCCCAGGCTGGGGTCCTTGCCGCCATTCAGGACGACGCAGATCATCTTGGCCATCTCACCACGGGTCACGATGCCCGTAGGATCATAAGTACCGTCGTCCTTGCCGGCGATAACGCCCAGCTCAACCAGGGTGGAGACGGCCTCTTTGTTGACGATCTTGTCCTTATCGGAGAAGTCGTCGTAGTTCGCAGCGGAAGCGCCAACGACCATCATGCCGATCAGCATAACGGAAGCCAGAGCCAGGCTGAGAACCCGCTTGAGGTTTCTCATTTTGGAATTCCTCCTTCAAAATTTTGAGTTTGGAGACGCATAGTTCCCCTTACCTCTGGCAAGACTATACCGCGTCTTGTGTCCACCGTCAACCCCTTTGCCGGTTTTGTAACACAACCGTAAAAATACGCCGCTGCCCTGCCGTGAGGCTATGATAGTTTAGACGCGGCCGCCGCAAAAAGGTTCCCGATTCCCGCTTTTTTCTTTTTTCTGTTGTCTATTATATAAGGTATAGGCCGGAGGCGCGCTTTTGCGTCCCGGCCCTTTTTGCCGTCCGCACCCAGACGGCAAACTTTTTACCGGGGCCTGTAACTTTTTGCCGGTCTGCATCGTCTAAAGGATATATGGTACTCCCTGAAACAATTTCTTAAGCTTATCTTAAGAAATTGTCATCTGTTTGTTGTTGCGCCCCGCAAACCGCGTGATACAATGGATGACATGTAACGTTCACAGGAAACTTAGGAGGAATCCAAACATGGCAGAAATGACACAGCAGAACGCGCCGGTCACGGAAGCCCCCGCTCCGGCGGCTCCCCCCGCCCGTCCCAGCGGCACGTCCAACCAGAAAAAAAAGCAGCGGAAAAAGGTACGGAACACCATCATCGCCCTGGTCGTCCTGGCGGTCCTGGCGGTGGGCGGCTTTTTCCTGTACCGCTTTCTTACGGCAAAGGAAGCCGTGAACAGCCAGATCCAGACCCAGCCCGCCCAGATCTCCTCCATCCAGAGCATGGTCCAGGGCAGCGGCAACGCCAAGGCCAAGGATACCGCCGCCATCACCCTGACCCAGGGCGGCACCGTGCAGGAGGTCTTTGTCACTGCGGGCGACACCGTCACGGAAGGGCAGCCCCTTTACACCATTCGCAGTCAGGCCGCCGAGGACGAGGTGACGGCCGCACAGGAGAAGGTCTCCAACCTGCAAAAGGATATGGCCGACCTCCACAAGGCCCTGAATAACCTGACGGTTCGGGCGCCCTTTGCGGGCAAGCTCATCGAGGTCAGCGAGTTCGAGACGGGCAGCACCGTCTCCTCCGGCGCCTCCGTGGCCACCCTAGTCAACGACAAGAAGCTCAAGCTGTCCCTCTACTTCAGCTATGCCTATGAAAACGATATCTATGTGGGCCAGAGCGTCTCGGTCTCCATCCCGGCCGTTATGGACAGCTTTACCGGCTCGGTGGAACAGGTCAACAAGGTCCACTACATAACCCCCGAGGGGGCCGACCACTTTGAAGTGGTGGTGGCCTTTGACAACCCCGGCACCCTCACCGAGGGCATGACCGCCTCCGCCGCCCTCACCGCCGCCAACGGCACCCCCATCTACCCCTACGAAAACGGCGCCACCAAGTATTACGAGACCCGCAAGATTGTCACTGAGGCCGGCGGCCCCCTGCTCTCCGCCAACCTGCTGTGCTACTCCAACGTGTCCGCCGGTCAGGTGCTGCTGAGCATGGGCTCCGACACCATCGACTCCGACATCCGGGCCAAGCAGAAGGAGATCGACGACGCCATGGAGAAGCTGACCGAGGCTCAGAAGGCCCTGAACAACTTTAACGCCGTGGCTCCCATCGACGGCACCGTCACCACCTGCACCCTCGCCGAGGGCGCCGAGGTCAAGAGCGGCGACACCGTTATCATCATCTCCAACACCACCACCATGCTGGTCAACATCACCGTGGACGACCGGAACATCTCCTTCGTCAAACCTGGCATGACGGTG
The DNA here is from genome assembly GCF_002320075.1 of Intestinimonas sp. UBA1698. Classification (NCBI taxonomy): domain Bacteria; kingdom Bacillati; phylum Bacillota; class Clostridia; order Eubacteriales; genus Intestinimonas; species Intestinimonas sp. UBA1698. Next base: position 26,752 of record NZ_DCJO01000019.1, read on the forward strand.
GACCTGACCGACTGGAACGGCAACGTGTTCACGGGCACCGTGTCCTCCATCAACACCGGCAGCGCTGAGGCCGGACAGGGTATGACCAGCTTCCCGGTCACCCTCACCGTGGACAACTACGACGGCTCCCTGCTGGAGGGCGTGTGGCTGGACTACTCCTTCGTGGCCAGCCAGTCCGACGACTGCATCGTGGTGCCCATGCAGAGCGTGAAGTACGTCAGCGACGAGAACGGCGAGACCGCCTCCGTGGTCTTTATCAAGGCGGACAGCAAGCCTGAAAATACCGTCGCCATCGATATTCCCCCCACGGAGCCTGGCGCTACGCCCCTCTATCCCAGCGAGTCCGAAGGTTTCTACCCCGTGCCCGTCACCACCGGCCTGTCCGACAACTACAACGTGGAGATCAAAGAGGGCCTCACCGGGGATGAGGAAGTCTTTGTCAACTACTATGTCGAGCAGGCCTGGGGCTAAGGGGAACGGCCATGCTCATTGACATCAAGAACATCTACAAGATCTACAACGAGGGCAAGGAGAGCGAGGTCCGGGCCCTGGACGGGGTATCCCTCCAAATTGACCGGGGGGAGTTCGTCTCCATCATCGGCCAGTCCGGCTCGGGCAAGTCCACCCTGATGAACATTCTGGGCTGCCTGGACATCCCCACCTATGGCGACTACCACCTGGACGGCACCGACATCACCGAACTCACCGACAAGCAGCTCGCCCACATCCGAAACAAGCAGATCGGCTTCATCTTCCAGGGCTACAATCTGATCCCCGCCCTCAACGCCCGGGAAAATGTGGAGCTGCCTCTGATCTATCAGGGCTTGGGAATGGATCAGCGCTACGACCGGGCTATGGAGGCCCTGGCGCGGGTGGGCATGGAGGACCGGGCCGATCACCGGCCCGCCGAGATGTCCGGCGGCCAGCAGCAGCGGGTGGCCATCGCCCGGGCCATCGCCACCCACCCCCCCGTCATCATGGCCGATGAGCCCACCGGCGCTCTGGACTCCAAGACCGGCCGACATGTGTTGGAGATCCTGCACACCCTCCATGAAGAGGGCTCCACCGTTATTTTAATCACCCATGACAACGGCATTGCCGCCACCGCAGAGCGTATCGTCCGCCTGTCCGACGGGCACATCGTCTCCGACGGCACCAGAGAGGAGGTCGGATTATGAATCTGGGCCAAGCAGTCAAGATGGCCGCCAAGTCCATCTCCTCCAACAAGGGCCGCTCCGCCCTGACCATGCTGGGCATCATCATCGGCCTGGCCGCCGTCATCATTCTGGTGTCCTACGCCAAGGGCCAGAACATGGCCATGGCCGCCTACTACGAGAGTATGGGCACCAACCAGATCTCGGTCTATGCCTCCACCTGGGGCAACTCGGGCGCGGTGGACGTGGGGCAGGAGCTGTACGACTACTGCCTGAATCTGGATGGTGTGCTGGGCATCTCCCCCAACGGTTCGGTCTGGGACCGCCCCACCATTAAGTATGAGTCCAAGACCCTCAGCCGGGAATCCAGCCGCAGCTATGCCGGCGGAGGCGCTTCGGTGACCAGTTACAACAACAGCGATGACTATCCCCAAATCTATTTGGGCAACGACAAGTTCGGGCTGTGCAGCGGCTATACCATCTCTAAGGGCCGGGACCTGAGCTATCTGGACATCGAGAACCTCAATCAGGTCTGCGTGCTAGGCTCGGCCACGGCGGAGTACCTCTTCTCCTTTGCCAATCCGGTGGATAAGACCATCACCATCAATGGGAGACCCTTCCGGGTGGTGGGCGTCTACCAGAGCAAGGCCGCCGGCAAGGAGCTTGGAGGCGGCGAGGACGCCGCGTGGATGCAGGATTCCATCAACCGTATGGACCGGATGATCCTGCTCCCCTCCACCATGACCCGCTACTTCAACAACAACCAGCCCATCGAGGAATATGTGGTAAAAGCCAAGGACTCCGACTCCGTCAAGAAGGTCACCACCAGCCTCAACGGCTTCCTCTCCGGCCTCATCAACACCAACTACGGCAGCTACGGCGTTTACCCGGTGGATACCTGGGCCAAGGAGTCCACGGAGGCCAACGCCATGCAGCAGCGCTTTCTGGGCGGCATCGCCGCCATCTCCCTGCTGGTGGGCGGCATCGGCATCATGAACATCATGCTGGTCACCGTCACCGAGCGCACCCGGGAGATCGGCATCCGCAAGGCCATCGGCGCCGAGCGGAGGAGCATCATTACCCAATTTCTCATCGAGGCGGCCATGATCTGCGGCATCGGCGGCGTATTCGGCATCATCGTGGGGTATCTGGGGACCATGATCGTGGGCAAGCTGTCCTTTGAGACCATCCTCATCCCCAGCGCAGGCATTACGGTTGGGGCGTTCTTCATTTCCGTGGCCCTGGGTATCCTCTTCGGCATGTATCCCGCCATCAAGGCCTCCGCCCTGCAGCCGGTGGAAGCCCTGCGGGCCGAATAGCGTCGGAGCGTCCACTCCAAGCGAGATTAAGGAGAGATTAGACATGAGAATCAAACGTTTTCTGGCCCTGGTGCTGGCGTGCGCGCTGACGGCGGGACTGCTGATCCTGCCCTCCTCCGCGGCCCGGCAGCCCTCCGCCTTCCCCGACATCACCGACGAGGCCACCGCCGAGGCGGCGGAGATCCTCCGGCTGCTGGGCATCGTCAGCGGCACCGGCTCCGGCAACTTTGAGCCGGGCCGCACCCTGACCCGGGCCGAGTTCTGCAAGATGGCGGTGGAGATCATGGGCAACGGCGACAAGGTCGCCGCCCAGATGAACCGCACCGTCTTTGCCGACGTGCCCTCCACTCACTGGGCCCGTGGCTATGTGGCCGTAGCCACCCAGGGCAGCTCCTCCGGCAGCGGTGAGAGCGCCGTCTCCACCCCAGGCATCATCCGGGGCGACGCCACCGGCCGCTTCCACCCTGACCGGGCCATCACCGGCGCCGAGGCGGTTACCATCCTCATGCGCATCCTGGGCTACCACGATGCCAACGTGGGCGTGGGCGCCGTGTGGTACGACGGGTATTTCAGCACCGCCCGCTCCATCGGGCTCACCGACGGCCTTACGCTGAACCCCACCGGCTCCATCACCCGGGGTCAGGCCGCCATTCTCTTTGAAAACCTCCTCTTCACCAAGTCCAAGGGCAGCGACGACGTGTACCTCACCACCCTGAAGGGCTCGATTACCGACGAGGTGCTCATCCTGGATGTGAACGCCACCGCCCCCGACGGCTCCACCGGCGCAGTGGAGACCGGCGACGGCAAGGTGTACCAGACCGACCGGGTCCCCTTCTCCGACGACATGGAGGGGCGGCAGGCCAAGCTGGTGCTGGATCAGGACGGCCATCTGCTGGCCCTCCAGGTGTCCGACAAGGGCACCCAGCGGGTGGTGGGCATTCTGTCCGCCAAGTACGACTCCTTTACCATCCCCGGCGGCGAGACCGTCAAGGTCAAGCCGGCCACCACAGTCTGGCAGGACGGCGAGCAAAAGAGCTACAAGGACGTCTACCTCAATCTGAAGGCCGGTACCCAGGCCCTGCTGCAGTACTCCGCGGCCGGCGAGTTGGAGTACGTCTTCCTGCGGGACGCCGCGGCCTCCGAGGATGCCACCCAGGTACTCAAAACCAAGCCCAGCGGCACCGGCACCCCCAGCTATCAGATCTACAAAAACGGCGTGCCCGCCACCGCCGCCGACCTGCGGCAGTACGATGTGACCACCTTTGACAAAAACACCAACATCCTGTACGTGTCCGACCTGCGGCTCACCGGCGTGTATGAAAACGCCTCTCCCAGCCCGGACACCCCGGCCACCATTACCCTGCTGGGTCAGGAGTTCCCCGTGCTGTCCATGGCCTATGAGGACCTGCGCGCTTTCGACATCGGCGACCAGATGACCATCCTGCTCTCCTACGACGGCCAGGTGGCCGGCGCGGTCACCGCCAGCGCCGCCAGCTCCACCACCGTGGGCGTGGTCCAGAAGGTAGAGGGCGGCAAGGCCTATGTCAAGCCGCTGGCCGACATCCGCAACGCCGCCGGGGAAAAGGTGGTGCTGTCCGGCCAGGTCTCCTACAGCGACAGCCGGGCCAAAGAGATGGTCGGCCAGGTGGTCACCGTCTCCGCCGGGGCCAAGGGGCGCATCAGTCTGAGCAAGGTCTCCGGCTCCGACGCCGCGGGCGTCTTCGACGTGGCGACCAAAAAGATCGGCAGCGTACCGCTGGCCGAAAACGTGGCTCTCTACGAACGGGTGGGCAACGGCACTCCCGGCGAGATCGACCTGGAGCAGCTCACCGTGAACAAGGTCGCCGCCTCCAAGATCGTCTATGTCCATAAGGATTACGCCGGCAAAGCGGACATTGTGCTGCTGGACGACGTGACCGGCGACCAGTACGAGTACGGCTTCCTGAAGTTCACCGCCGGCGCCGAGAGCGGCGACCCGGGGGACTGGTCCTACTCCAAGCAGCCCGACACCGTCTGCGTGAAAAACAGCGCGCACCCGAACGGCAGCACCGCCCTGGTCACCACCGAGAAGCTGAAGAACAACGCGGCCATCGGCATCGTCGCCTCGCTGGACACCGCCACGGACGGCGCTACCCCCAAGCTGGGCGCCTATGTACTGCTGCACTCGGCCGAGGTCAAGAGCTCCGCCTTTGATATGGACAGCGAAACCCTGACCACTACCGACGCCGTCTTCCCCATCTCCCGGGATGTCCAGTGCTACAATGACGCCACCGACTCCTGGTTCACCTCCACCAATGAGGACGACAATTTTGACGCCCTTAACGCCGCCCGCGCCTTCTCCAGCACCCTTACCGTCTACTACGACAAGTCCCCCGACGAGGGCGGCAAGATCCGCCTGGTGGTGGCCGGCTGACGGCCTGACCAAAAAAGCCGCCCCCGGACCCGACAATGGGTCCGGGGGCGGCTTTTCCGCATTCATACTCCGGCCAGGGCCTTCTCCAGGTCCGCCAGGATATCCGCGCTGTCCTCAATGCCCACGCTGAGGCGCACCAGGTCGGGGGAGACCCCGGCGGCGGCCAGCTCCGCGTCGTTCATCTGCCGGTGAGTGGTGGAGGCGGGATGGAGAACGCAGGTCTTGGCGTCGGCCACGTGGGTGGCGATGGAGGCCAGCTCCAGCCCGGCCATGAACCGGGAGGCGGCCTCCCGTCCGCCCTTCACGCCGAAGGAGACCACGCCGCAGGTGCCGTCGGGCATGTACTTCTTCGCCAGAGCGTGATATTTGTTGCCGGGCAGGCCGGGGTAGTTGACCCAGGCCACCTTGGGGTGGGCCGCCAGGTACTCCGCCGCGGCCTGGCCGTTCTTACAGTGCTGGGCCACCCGCAGGGGCAGGGTCTCCAGGCCGATGTTCAGGTAGTAGGCGTTCTGGGGGGAGGGAATGGAGCCGAAGTCCCGCATGAGCTGGGCCGTGGCCTTGGTGATATAGGCGCCGCCCAGCCCGAACTTCTCGGCGTAGGTGATGCCGTGATAGCTTGCGTCCGGGGTGGTGAGCCCGGGGAACCGGTCGGCGTGTGCCATCCAGTCAAAGCGACCGGAATCCACGATGGCCCCGCCTACGGCATTGGCGTGGCCGTCCATATATTTGGTGGTGGAGTGGGTGACGATGTCCGCCCCCCACCGGAAGGGCCGGCAGTGGATGGGGGTGGGGAAGGTATTGTCCACGATGAGGGGCACGCCGTGGGCGTGGGCGGCGGCGGCAAATGCTTCAATGTCCAGCACCGTCAGGGCGGGGTTGGCGATGGTCTCGCCGAACACCGCCTTGGTGTTGGGGCGGAAGGCTGCCTCCAGCTCGCCGGGGGTGCAGTCCGGGTCCACAAAGGTAAATTCGATGCCCATGCGCTTCATGGTGACGGCAAAGAGATTGTAAGTGCCCCCGTAGATGGCGGAGGAGGCCACCACATGGTCGCCGCAGGAGGCCAGGTTGAACACGGCGTAGAAGTTGGCGGCCTGGCCGGAGGCGGTCAGCATGGCGGCCGTGCCCCCCTCCAGAGCGCAGATTTTGGCGGCCACCCGGTCGTTGGTGGGGTTCTGGAGCCGGGTGTAGAAATAGCCCTCTGCCTCCAGATCGAACAAGGCCCCCATGGCCTCGCCGGTGGTATAGCGGAAGGTGGTGGACTGTACGATGGGGATGTTCCGGGGCTCCCCGTTGCCGGGGGCATAACCGGCGTGGATGCACTGGGTGCTGGGCTTGTAGTCTGGCATGGCAATCGACCTTCTTTGCGTGTAAAAATTTCTTCTATCCTACCCTCTCCGGCCTTCCCTTGTCAAGAGCCAGATGCAGCGGCGGGCTTCTCCTCCCCTGCCATCTCGTAGTCTTTTTCCAGGGGATTGCGGGTGGGAACCCCGCCGTAACGGTCCAGGGACTCCCCCTCCACCAGCAGGTGGACCGCCTCCACCTGGTCCAGCGAGCACAGGGTGTCCACCACGGCATAGAGCAGGCGGGCGGCCTCCTCCCGGCTCTGGGGCGCGCCCTCGGTGAAAGCCCGGGAGAAATTCACGTAGCACACCCCCGCCTCCACGGCGGCGGAGAGCAGTTCCGTCCCCTCGGGCAGGGGCAGATAGAGCTCCTCCTGGTCCCTCGGCCCGGCCATGAGAGCCCCCATGACGGCGGTGGCCAGGGTGTCGTTCTCGGTGACCAGCACTTCACGGGACTCGCTGGCCAGCCCCCCGGACCGGCGCAGGAAATAGAGGCTGGCCGTAATGGTCACCGGCTCTCCCTCGCCGCCGGAGAGGACCACGTCGCCCTCCCGCATCAGCTTCCGGCCCCGGTAGGGGACCGTCTCCCCCTCTACGGTGATGTCCACCGCCTCCACCCCCTCCACCTGGCAGAGGGTGAGCACGATGCAGTAATCCGCGATGGTCAGGTCCACGCCGGACAGGCCGCCGTAGGCCTCCGACAGGTCCAGCCGCAGCACGCCCTCCTCCAGCCTCCAGGAACGCAGCCGCACCCCGGATGGGAAGGGAGAACGCAGCTCAGCCGACTGGGGGCCGGACAGCAGGGCGGCCATCCGTTCCTCCACCGGGTCGGCCTCATCGGGCAGGGCGCGGTATTCAGGGGCCACGGCACCCCCGCCGTCCGCCAGCGGGCCGCCGTCCTCCCCGGTGCCCACGGCGAACCAGATCTCCGCCGCCCCCTCGGAGGGCTGGGGCCGGGCGCTCTCGTTGCAGGCGGTCAGCAGCAGCGCCAGGGCGCACGCCAGGGCCAGCATCCGTTTGCTCACAGCGCTCCCCCCTTTTCTTCGCCGTACCAGCGGGGAAACGCCACCTCAAAGCAGGTGCCCTCGCTCTCCCGGCGGCGGACCGTAACGGCGCCGCCGTGCTGGCGGACGGTGTCCCTGACAATGGACAGGCCCAGGCCGGTGCCGCCGGCGGCCCGGGAGCGGGCCTTGTCCACCCGGTAAAAGCGGTCGAACACCTTGCCCAGGTCCTCCTCCGGAATGCCCACGCCGGTATCCTCCACCGTGAGCGTCACCAGGTCCCCCGCTCCCCGCAGGGTGACGGTGACGCTCCCGCCGGGCAGGTTGTATTTGACGGCATTCTCCATCAGGTTGAAGGCGATCTGATAGAGGTCGTCCTCCGTGGCCAGCACCATGCAGTCCTCCTGCAGGTCGGTTTCCACCGTGACCTCGCCCTCGTCGGCCAGGGGGGTGAGCATGTGCTCCACCTTTTCAACGACGCGCTTGACGTCCACCGGCACCTCGGCCACCGCCACCGCGCTGTCCATCCGGGTGAGGGTGAGCAGCTTTTCCGAGATGCGCGTCAGCCGCTCGGCCTCCTCCCCGATGTCGGAGACGAAGTCCTTCACCGTGGCCGGGTCCATGTCGCCGGTCTGGAGGATGGAGTCGGTGAGCAGCCGGATGGAGGCCAGGGGGGTCTTGAGCTCATGGGAGGCGTCAGAGACGAAGCGCCGGCGCACCTCCTCGGTGGTCTGGAGCCGGCCGGTGAGCTCGTTGAACTCCCCGGCCAACTGACTGAGCTCGTCGCCGCCCTTGATGACCACCCGGTGGCCGTACTCGCCCTCCCGGACGATGCGGATGGCCCGCAGCAGGGCGGCGATGCGCCGGGTGATGGCGCCGGAAACGATTACGCTCATGACCAGCGCCACGGCGCAGATCATAAAGGAGATGTTGCGCAGGTTGTTCTGGATGCCCAGCAGCAGACTGGCCTGCTCGGTGTCCCGCTCGTGCAGGTATACCGCGCCGATGACCATATTGCGGTAGACCACCGGGGCCACCGCCCAGCTCCGGAAGGCCCCGTCCCGGTATTCACACCGGAACACGTCGTTCCCGGTGTCCCGCAGGGCGGTGGTGATCTCCCACAGCAGGGCGTAGTGCCCCCTGGCGTTGCCCACCTCCTCGGTGTCATAGAGCACCAGCCCGGTGGGGCCGGTAATCATGATCCGGTTAAAGGTCATGGGGCCCAGGTCCTCCATGGCCTGCTCCACCCCCTCCTCGGTGAGGGTCTCGGACACGGCCAGGGCCCCGGCGATGAAGCCCGCCTGACTCTGGAGGGAGGTCTCCTTGGAGGTGATGACCAGATCCCGGGACACCAGCAGCGGGTAGGTGTTCAGCAGCGAGAGCACCGCCGCCACGATGAGGATATAGGTCAGGGCGAACTTGACCTGGATGGACCGCCAAAAGGGGACCCGCTCCGTTGGATTCCGCATGTTCCCGCACCTCCTCTGCCGCGCCCGGCCCGGCTCAGCCGTTTTTCAGATAGTACCCCACGCCCCACTTGGTGAGGATATACTCCGGGTTGGCCGGGTCCAGCTCCAGCTTCTCCCGCAGCCGGCGGATGTGTACGTCCACGGTGCGGTACTCCCCGGCGTACTCATAGCCCCACACGATGTTCAGCAGGTTCTCCCGGGAATAGACCCGGCCGGGGTTGCGCATGAGCAGCTCCATCAGGTCAAACTCCTTGGCGGTCAGGTCCACCGCCTGGCCGTCCTTGCTGGCGGAACGCTCGTCGGTATCCAGGGCGATGTGCCCCACCTGGAGGCGGCTGGTCTTGTCCTTCTGGTGGGCCGCCCCCGCCCGGCGGAGCATGGCCCGGATGCGGGCCTTGAGCTCCAGGATGTTGAAGGGCTTGGTAATATAGTCGTCGGCGCCGCACTCGAAGCCGATGATCTTGTCCGTGTCCTCGCTGCGGGCGGTAAGCATGATGACCGGCACGTTGGAAAACTCCCGGATGCGCATACAGGCCTGGAGCCCGTCAATTTTGGGCATCATCAGGTCCAGGATGATGAGGTCAAACCCGCCGTTGCGTGCCAGCTCCACGGCCTGCTCCCCATCGTAGCCCACCTCCACCTGATAGCCCTCGTTCTCCAGGTTGAATTTGATGCCCTTTACCAGCACCTTTTCGTCGTCCACTACCAGAATTTTCGGCATATTCTGTTCCCCTCACTCCACCGTAATATAGTCGATCAGCCCCGCCAGCGTGCCTTCCCCAATGCCCTTGACCCGGGTGATATCCTCCGCGATGCGGAAGGGTCCGTTGGCCTCCCGGTCGGCCACGATGTCCGCCGCCCGCTTCTCCCCGATGCCGGGCAGGGTCTCCAGCTCCCGGGCCGTGGCCGTATTGAGGTTCACCTTTTCCCCCGCCGCCGGGCCGGACCCTGCCGCCGCCGGGCTCTGGGGCGTCTCCCGGCTCTGGAGGTATTCCACATCCACCCGGTAGGGCTCCGCTGTGCTGCGCGTTCCGGCAAAGTAGCCTGCCGTCACCAGCAGGAAGGCGGCGGTCAGCGCCAGGACGCCTTTTTCCAGTCCTGAAATCTTCACTTTTTTGTAACCGCCCTCCTGTTGCGCCCGCCGCCGGGGTCTGCTATAATTATGACAACCGAACCACAACGTCAGGACGCCCGGCCCGCCGGGCCCGGGCACCGATTGGTGCTATTATATCATAAGAGCCGGGAGTTTCCTATGAAAAAAAATCGTCTTTCCTCATTTCTGCTCGCTCTGAGCCTGACCCTGGGCCTTCTCGCCCCCATGGGCGCCGCCCAGGCCGCTGAAAGCCGCAGCGCCATCCTGGACGGCATGGAGGTGGAGGCCACGGCGGCCATCCTGGTGGACACCACCTACGGCTCTCTGGACGTGCTCTATGACCAGAATTCCCATGAGCGCCGCTATCCCGCCAGCATCACCAAGGTGATGACCGCCCTGCTGACGGTAGAGGCCGTGGACAACGGCCAGCTCTCCCTGGACGACTGGATCACCGTGGGCCCTGAGGTCAACCACGAGGTGGGCTCGGGCAGCTCCACCCAGAACATCAAGGAGGGGGAGGTCATGCGGCTGGAGGACGTACTCTACTGCGCCCTCACCGCCTCCGCCAACGAGGCGTGCAACGTGCTGGCCCAGGCGGTGGCGGGCAGCGTGGCCGACTTTGTGGACTTGATGAACCAGCGGGCGGCGGAGCTGGGCATGACCGGCACCCACTTCGCCAACACCCACGGCTACCACAATGAGGACCACTACACCACGGCCTATGACATCGCCATTATGTGCGCCGAGGCCATGAAGCACCCCGCCTTCCGCACCATCGTGAGCTCGGTGGGCCACACGGTCCCCGCCACCAACCTCCACGAGGCCCGGGAGCTCCACGAGACCAACGCCCTGGTCTCCAACTTCCGTTACATCGGCTACCTGTACCAGTACGCCACCGGCATCAAGACCGGATCCACGCCGGAGGCGGGGCTCTGCCTGGCCTCCTCGGCCAGCCGGGACGGCCGGGATCTGATTGCCGTGGTCCTGGGCTGCGTGCGGGAGCCCAACACCACCGGCAGCCAGGGTATGACCCAGTTTTCCGAGAGCCGCCGCCTGCTGGAGTGGGGCTTCAAGAACTTCTCCCGGCAGACCGTGCTGGACTCCACCTCCCTGCGGGACGAGGTGGAGGTGACCCTGTCCAAGGAGGCCAACTACGTGGGCGTGGAGCCCCAGGGGGTCCTGGAGGCCACCCTCCCCACGGACCTGGACCCCGCCGCCTTTACCCGGGAGGTGGTGCTGGACAGCCAGTCGGTACCCGCCCCGGTGGAGAAGGGTCAGGTGCTGGGCCACGTCACCGTCTCCAACGGCGACACGGTGTACGGCACGCTGGACCTGGTGGCCGTGTCCAACGTGGAGCGCTCCGAGCTCCTCTACCGCTTGGACCAGATCAAGCAGTTCTTCTCCCGCGCCGAGGTGAAGCTCGGCCTGCTGGTGCTCCTCGTGGTGGTGCTCTTCCTCCTGCTGCGCTGGCTGCTGTTCGGGCGCCGGCGCAGGAGCCGCTACGGCAGCGGCCGGGGCGGATACGGCGGTTCTCATTACCGGGGCCGCCGGCGCAGATAACAAACCAGGGTCGGGGATGCGGTGCATCCCCGGCCCTTTTTTCAAAAAACCCTTGACCTTGACGTAGCGTCATGGTCTATGCTCGTTGTGTCAGGAGGAGATCAGATGGAATACACCATCAAGCAGCTTTCGGATCTGGCGGGCATCACCCCCCGCACCCTGCGCTGGTACGACTCCCAGGGCCTGCTGAAGCCGGGCCGGGTCACGGAGGCGGGATACCGGCTTTACGGCCCGGCGGAGGTGGACCGGCTCCAGCAGATCCTGTTTTATCGGGCGCTGGACCTCCCCCTTGCCGAGATCCGCACCCTGCTGGGGCGGCCGGACTTCGACCGTCAGGCGGCGCTGCAGAGCCACCTGTCGGCCCTGGAAGCGCGGCGTGCCCAGTTGGATGCCCTCATCCTGACGGTCAAACAGACACTGAAAGGAGCAGATACCATGTCCGATGCGGAGAAATTTGAATGTTTTAAACGAAATGTAATCAAGGAAAACGAGGCCCTCCACGGTGCGGAGGTCCGGGCCAAGTACGGCGACGCGGCCATGGAGCAGGCTAACGCCCGGGTGGCCGGCCTCACCCGCGAGCAGTATTGGGCCATGACCGCCCTGGAGGAGGAAATCCGGGCCAAACTGGAGGCGGCGGTCCGGGCCGGGGCCGACCCCGCCGGGGAGGCCGGGCTGGACGTGGCCATGTGCCATAAGACCTGGCTGTCCTATGGCTGGGACGGGAGTCAGTACAGCCCCGAGGCCCACCGGGGCCTGGCCGCTCTGTATACCGAGGACGACCGCTTTACCACCTACTACGACCGCACCGTCCCCGGCTGCGCAGCCTTCCTCCGGGCCTCCATCGAGCGGCACATCTAAAGCGGTGCCCGGCAGTTTGCCGGCGGCGGTAATCGGCGGCATTGCAGGGGCAGTCTCTCCGCAAAAGGGCGCGGGACCGTTGTGGTCCCGCGCCCTTTCGGCTGCGCATCGAAATCAGGCGGCCTTCTCCGCCGTCACGGGGGTGGTTAGGGCGCTCTGGAGCGCCGCCACCTGCTCGGCGGTGAGACCGACGGTACCGATGAGATAGGCCTCAGCGGCGGCCTTTAGGTCGGCCTTCTCCAGGTCGGCCTGGGTCTCGGTGCCGGTGATGGTGCACAGGGTCTTGATAATATTGCTGTTGGCAATGCTGAACCAGCGGTCAGAGTGGTACTCCACGTGGTAGTAGTTCTCGTAGGAGCGCATGTAGTCCTCCACGATCTCGCCCACGCTGGCGCCGCACACGGCCTCCAGCAGCGCGGCGGTGAAGCCGGCGCGGTCCTTGCCCTCGTTGCAGTGGATGACATAGGGGCCCTCGTTGGCGATGAGGAAATCCAGGCCGGTCTTCAGCTTGGCGTTGAAGTCCTCGGCGGCGAAGTCCACGCCCATGTCCAGCGCCACCACGTTCAGCGTGGCGTAGTAGGAGTCGGCATAGCCCTCATAGGCCGCCAGTTCCTCCTGGCTGTCGGCCAGGTTGATGGCGGTCTTGACGCCCGCCTTCTCCACCAGGGCGTCGGCGTAAGTATTGCGGCCCAGCTCGGGGTTCACGGGGCTGGAGGAGCGGAACAGCACGCCCTCGGCGATGTCGCCCATGACCACGGGGCGGAAGTTGGCGAACACCTCGTCGGAGGCGTAGTCGGCCCGGTCATTGGTGCGCAGAGAGTCGATGTTGCGGATCTCGTACTCCTCCAGATAGCCCTCCTTCTCCCCCATGGCGAAGACGATGGGGGTGTCGGCGGTGACGTTATATGTGGAGGCGAAGTTGCCCATGTTGATGGCGATGGCCACGGTGCCGGTGGAGGCGTCGGGCAGGACGATGACGCTGCCGTTGTCCACGTTGGCATAGGCGGTGCCGTAGGGGGCCTCGATGGTCTGATCGCCCACGGTGATCTTCAGAATGTCGCCCACGGCGTACCCGGCCCCGTCAAAGAGATCTACGGGCAGGGTGGTGGTGACGTTGCCGTACTTGCTGACGGAGGCGGCATAGGCGGGCTCCAGCGCGCCGTTGAAGGTCTCCTCCAGGAAGCCAATGCCCACGTTGATGGTCTGGGTGATGGCGGTGAGGTCGCCGGTGAAGATATTATAGGTGTGGTCGGCGCCCTTTATCAGCCAGCTCCGGCCGTTCTGAGCGGCCTGAGCGATGGCCACGGCGTTGTCAGGGGTGACCGTGGTATCCTGATCGCCGTTGATGGCCAGCACGGGGGCCTGGATCTTGGCGATTTCCTTCCGTACGTCGGTGTTCTTCACGTCCTCAAACCAGCGGACGCCTACGGGCAGGGGCTCGCGCCAGTCGAACGCCAGGGTGTAGGAGCCGTCCTTCTTGGCGGTGGCGTAGGCGGCGTCAAAATCAGAGAACAGGATACCCAGCTCCAGCGCGCCGGACCAGGTGATGACGGCCTGGAAGGTCTCGGGGTAAGCAGCGGCAGCCAGCAGGGCATTGGTGCCGCCCTGGCTCCAGCCCATGACGGCCAGTTTGCCGCCGTCGATGGACTCCAGACCGGCCATGTAATCGGCAGCGGCCTTGGCGTCGAGGTTGGCGGAGGTGTAGCTGTAGTCGGCATAGCTGGCGGTGGACTCGCCGTTGCCCATAAAGTCGAACCGGATGGTGGCAATGCCGGACAGAGCCATGGCGGGGGCGGCCAGATCGTAGCCGCCGCCGGCCTCATGCTTGTCGGAGCCGGTGCCGTGGAGCATCACTACGGCGGGGTATTTGCCCTCGCCCTCGGGGAGGGTGACGATGGCGGGAATGGTGTGGGCGGGCACGCCGTCGGTCTCCGGGACCTCGATGGCCACGGTCTCCACGGTATAGCCGGGGGACAGCTTGGAGTAATTCATCAGGAT
>NZ_DCJO01000017.1:0-47901 GCF_002320075.1 Intestinimonas sp. UBA1698
CTTTCTGATATAACGTTACGTCTACATCTCGCAGTCGTCTTCGGGGAAGTCCTCCAGAGGACGCCAGGGATTCTCCACCAGGCCGTCGGGCTGCTCGCCGCGCTGCAGGTGCTTCTTCACCACCAGGCGGACGTTGCCCTCGGTGCAGAGCACCGGCTTGTCAAACCAGACCATATCGCCGGGGTTGCAGTCGGTCCGGCCGGCGCGGGCGGCGGGGGTGGCCAGCTTATACACTTCGATGCGGCAGTCGCGTGAAGTGCCGCCCACATGGGTCATGGTGGCCTTATATTCCATCATGTCCCCTACAAATATATCCTCGTAGATTTCTACGTCGTGATAGCCTAGGCACAGAGACTCGTCGCCGTCGTTGAGAATCATCTGCTCGGTCTCCACGTCGCCGATGAAGTCGAATTGACGGCCAAATGGCACCAGTCCGTCCGGATTATTGGCGTCCGCCGTGGTCATGTTGTAGCTCAGATAAGATACCTTTCTTGCCATGATGCTTGTTCCTCCTTAAAAATGGTCAATTTATGCGTCCGCTGCGCTTTTCAGAGGGGGATCCGTCTGTTTTTCCCGGTAGGCAAACCAACCAATGATGAAAGCCAGGATGGTAAAGGGCACCCAAGCCAGGGACACGTCGGCAAAGGGGAGCTTCAGATAGAGATCGCAAATCCCGCCGGGATTGGCGTCAAGTTTTACAAAGTATTTCCATATCATATCCAGAGCGCCGAATATCACTGAGGCATACATCGCCCAGCGTGCGGCCAGCGTCTGCCGGGGGGACATGGCGTTGGGGCACAGCGCGTAGTAGAGCACCAGCACGATAGCGGGGGGATAGATACCGTCCAGGATGGGGCCCAGCAGAGAGAGAATGTTGGTCAGGCCCAGGCTGCCGAAGATGATGCTCAGGACTACCATAATCAGTGACCACTGCTTGTAATTGAGTCTTTCATGACTCACTTCCACGAAAAACTCAGCGCAGCCGGAGGTCATGCCGATGGCGGTGGTCAGGGCGGCCAGGAAGAGCGCCATGGAGAAGAGGATCCCGCCCACCTTGCCATACAAGATGGCAGCCACGGCGGTGTAAAGAGCCGTGTAGCTCAGATCCAGCGTACCGCCGGTGTTGGCCCCGATGATCATATGGGCTAGGTGGGTGCAGCTTAGCATGGCCAGCCCCACAATGCCCACGCGAACCATGTTCTTGCTCATGCGATCCTGGGCGACGCCCTTGTTCTCCAGGGTTTTGAGGATCACCACGCCGAAGATGAGGGCACACAGGATCTCCGCGGTGGCGTAGCCGTTGGTGAAGCCGTAAGCGAAGGCGTTGCCCTCATAGGACTTCGCCACCGGCGCGGCAATGGGGCTCAGCAGCCCCTTTCCGACCACGGCCACCACAATGATCAGCAAAATGGGGAACAGGATGGCGGAGATGCGGTCCATGGCCTTTCCGGGGTTGGCCAGGAAGAAGTAGGTCACAATATAGAATAGGATGGTGAAGATGATGAGGGGCAGCTTGGAAGTGGGGTTGAGCCCAAATGCCTGGACGATGGAATCCCAGGAAGCCGCGCTCATACGGGGGATGGCGTAGAGGGGCCCCAGCACCACGATGGTCAGGCAGGTAAAGAACGCTCCAAAGCGGTTCCCAACGAGCCGGCCGGTCATTTGACTGTAGGATTGGTTGGATTTTGCCAGCGCGACATAGGCGACCAGCACCAGCAGGATGGCAGTGATGAAGGCTCCGATGAAGGCCAGCGGCCAGGAGCTTCCGCTCTCTTTGCCCCAGTTCATGGGCCACACCATACTGGATGCGCCAAAATGCATGGAAAACAGGGCTCCGCCGGTCATAAACAGGGCTACGGGGTTCAGATCTCCGCGTTTGTTCAGACTGTTCAAATAACATTCCTCCCTTGTTTGCCTTTTTGTGGATGTCCGCGAACAATTCGTATGCTAGCCGTTACAGCAGATGGAAAGTCAACTCTTTTTTACGTAAAAATAAATGGTGAGTTCCCAAACTATTTCCAGAAGTCTCCTGTTGCAGTAGGGTTCTTTTGTGGATTTTTATCTTAGGAATATTAATTTATTGGAAAATTTGTTGTTGAAACACTCAGAAAATATGGATATTATATATTATAAATTATGTAAAGAGGCTTTGTGCTTCCCCGTAATACTTCGACCGACCGCAAGGAGGGATTTCTGTGGTTCCCGAAGACGACTGCTACTCTATCGGAAAGGTTGCCGGACTGTGCAACACCCCTGTAAAAACGCTGCGGTATTACGATGAAATCGGTCTGCTCAAGCCCACGTACCGCTGTGAGGAGAGCAATTACCGCTATTACAGCAAGGAACAAATGAACACGCTGCTGGTGATTCGCCGTCTGCGTGCCCTCGGTTTTAATCTCAAGGAGGTTCAAAGCCTGATCGAGGATACCAGTCTGGACTTTATCGAGAGCATGATGACTGCTAAGCAGGCAGAGCTCAACGAGGAGATCCGCATGCTTCAGGCCAAGCAGCAGACCATCTCCTCTCTGTTGGGCCGGGTCCGGCTGGGCCGCGAGATCATGGCGCAGCATCGCTCGGAGGTAGGGCCGGACCTGTCCCGGCACTCCACCCCCATTCAAGTCGAGTACATACCCGAAGGACAGTTGCTTTACTCCCGCCAGCTTATGAAGCAGTACCGCAATGCGGACGTCTCCTTCTCCCGTTGGATTGACATTCTGGAGCAATGCACCGCCCTGGGCATTCCACTGGAGAGCCCTATCATTGTCACCTTTTATGGGGAGCTGCTGGGGCAGTTCCTGATGAAGGACTGTGATGTGGAATTCGGTGTGCTCATTGGGCAGAACGCCGTATTGCCCGAGATTGAGAATGTGCGCAGTTGGGGCGGCACCTATGCAGCCACCGTCTATCACGTCGGGAAATACAGCGATATCGTCCGGAGCTACATCACCCTTCTGCAGTGGATTAACCAGCACGGCTGCGAGGTGCTGGGCCCCCCCGCGGAACGGTTCATCATCTCTCCCCTGGAGGTAAAGGACGAGGGACAGCATATCGTTCAGATCCTCATCCCCATCCGGCGCCCTGCCGCCTGACCCGGGTTCTTCACCACGCTCTCCGTTTGTCCGACAGATTGCCCCGGGAAGGCTGTAACGTCTTCTCAGGGCAATCTTCTTCTTTTTTTACCCCTCTAGCCTGTCGAGTCCGGAACCCTTCCATTTGCTGGAGTGTTTTTTGAAAATTGCACGGCGGGACGGTTGCAATCCATCGACATCCCATTGACCCTCTTGCAACTGGACCCGTTATAATAGCAGTGGATTCTTCAGGTCAGGAGGTACAATTGTGAATCAAACAAAGAAAGCCATGCTCATGATGCTGCTCACTGCCTTCTTGTGGAGTCTGGCGGGCGTCTTTATCAAACTGATTGAAATGGATGTGCTAGCCATCGTCTGCATGCGAAGCTTTGCGGCCTCACTGACTATGCTGTTTTTCATACGCCGCCAAAAACTTCCGTGGTCCTGGCCTATGTTGGGCGGCGCACTTTCCTATACGGCCTTTACTTACTGCATCATCCTTTCCACCAAACTCACCACCTCGGCCACCGCCGTGATGATGCAGTACACCGCCCCGATCTATGTGGCCTTTTTCTCCTGGATGATCCTCAACGAGCGGGTCCGCCGCTCGGACTGGGTGTGTCTAGCCGTGGTGCTGGGCGGCATGTGCCTTTTCTTTCTGGATAAAATGGGCGGCGGCAGTATTCTTGGAAACGTCATTGCGCTGGGCAATGGCATCTCCTTCGCCCTTCTCTCCATCTTTCTACGCTTCCAAAAAGGCGGACACCCTGAGCAATCCATCTTCCTGGGCGGCTTTCTCGCCTTTCTTATCGGCATTCCCTTCACTGTCCGGTCCTTTCAGTCTCAACTTCCCTCCCCCCGTGACATCGCTGTTCTTGTGATCGCCGGTATCGTGGTCACGGTGGGTTACCGGCTTTTCACCGAAGCCTCCAAGAGTCTGACCGCCCTGCAAACCGTGATGCTGCCTATTATCGACCCTATTCTCAATCCCGTTTGGGTGTTCCTGGCCGTGGGCGAACGACCCGGCGCTGTCTCTCTTTGCGGCGGCGGCATTGTGCTGGCTGCCATCACCATCCGTTCCCTCCTGCTCATTCGCTCCCCGCAGCCCTAAGACGCAGAAGCGGCCCGCTGCATGGCGGCAGGCCCTTGACCCCCAACATTCGTTCCATCCGCAAAAGCAAGAGAAGCCGTCGCCCCGCCAGCTCCGGCTTCTCTTGGTTTAGATGGCGTTCTCCTCCATCGGCCTTTGGGGCGGCCGTTTCTTCCCCTGCTTCTCCTCTCTGCGCTCCGTCTCCTGGACCGGAATAATAATTTTGGTGATATGTTCTTCTTCCTTGTTGACATCCACCGGGGAGACGATGTATTCCTCCGAGATGGGGCCGGCCACCTCATAGCCATGCTCGGAAAGCCATTTGATCGTCTTGACATGGCTCTGGATGATCTCTTCGTTTCGGCCGATATGCAGGGCGGTCACCGCCCGGAAGCCGCCGAACTGCTTGAAAATGGGCAAGTCCTGGCGTTCGTTTACCTCGATGCTGATCTCCAGGTCGCAGTCCACCTTAAAAAACTGCTCCAGCGGTTTGTTGTGATAGGTCAGGATCACCGGCCCTTTTACCCGCAGATTGTGCTTGGATACCATCTTGAACAGTTCAAACCATCGGTCTACCGACACGTCGCTGTTTTTATAGTTCTTCTTGATCCGCCGGGTAAACAGCACCTCGCAGGCTGGGATGTCCTCCACCTGTATCTCCTCCGTGCTCCAGCTCTCCCGCCCCGCCGACAGTACAGTCTGCCCCCTGGCCAGACGGTTGAGCAGGGTCTGTCCCTCCTCGTACTGACCGTTCAGCGTCTCGATGGTCTGGCCGATCTCCTCCAGCCGCGCCTGGATGCTTCGGGTCATTGCCGCCGTATCCTGTCCGCAGACGATCTCCCGGACCTCCTTCAGCGGAATGCCCAGCAGCTTTAATTTCCGGATGATGAACAGCGTCAGCAGCTGCTCCTGGGAGTAGTAGCGGTAATGATTGTCGTCCTTCCGGTGACTCGGGACCAAAAGGCCGATCTTATCATAATACCGCAGGGTCCTGACAGGGACGTTGCACAACGTGGACACCTTACCAATGGAGTATTGATTTTTTTCCTCTGCCATACCGTCTCGTCCTTTCGACGTTTAATTTCCTTGTTTTTCCAGTATAGCACAATCGTTCCATGCACACAACGGCTTTTTTATGCCGGACGCTGTCCGTATAAAAAGAAAGAGCGGACCGCGGTCCGCTCTTTCTTTTTATGAAACTTACTCGCCGCGATGCTTTCGGTTGCTGTAAGAGGACTCGGTGGGTCCGCGCTGGTCCTTTTTGGCGATGAACAGGCTGCCGGTGGCGGTGCCGCACAGAATGGGAGGCTCGCAGGCGGTGGCGGCCGTGTGCGCGATGCCGGTCATGTCGGCGCCGGTGCGGTCCAGCATGGTGGCGACCTTCCAGGCCTCAAACTTGCACTTGTAAGACTGGTTGCCTACCTCGATGATCTCGCCGGTGTACTCCATGAAGTCGCCCTCGTAGACGGGGGCCGTGAACTTGATGTCCTCATAGCCCAGGAACAGGGAGATGTCGCCGTCCACATAGACCATCAGCTCGGTGCCGACGTCGCCCCACTGATTCACGATACGGGCGCCGTTCACCAGCCCGCCCACATAGTGACAGTCCTTAGAGCTCATCATCAGATGATGTACGACTTTCTTACCAACCATTGTTAAGATCCTCCTTTTAATTATGTGAGTTTTTTGCGCCTGGAAAGGTTTGTTTTCCTTTTCTCAACCTGTCACTTATTTTAGGAGATACCCTAAATGGATGGTCAACCGGAAGACGAAAAAAAGTTTTCCGCAAAACGGACCCAAAAGTCAAAAAGGTTCCGTATGGGGGAGGGTTTTCATTTTCCCGATTCTTGCCGCCTTTGCCCGCAAAATAGGTACATTCAGCCAAATGGACGGCCAATTCTGCCCCTGTATCTTGTGTCTTTCCATGATTTTATGGCAGGGTTTTTTTGCGGACTTCCCATGTGACCCGTTTTCCGTTCTCACGTCCCTTCCGTCCCGGAGCAGGGCCCTGGGTGCAGCGGCCATGGCCGCCGAGGCTGTCTTGGTCCTGCGTGGCTCTTGCTTCATGCCGCCGGAGTGCGTCCTCCTGGACCCGGCCCCGGCCCCCCATACGGTCCTGCTGAAATAGCCCGCCGCCTTTCCACGTTTTTCCTTTTCCATCCATCCGGTCAGCCACATTCCGACTATATATTTCCATTTATTGGATTATACTGTCTCTACTACCTTTCGGGATACATAGGAGGAGACAGACCATGGCGGCAAACGGAGGATTGAAAATGAAAGCGGCCCGGGCCCGGGAGGACCTGGCCCGGACGGGACGGCTGGTGCTGCGGGCGCCGGCGCTGGTCCGGGGAGCGGAGTGCGCCATCCGCTTCCTGCTGGGGGCCATGCTGGCCGGTGCGGAGATTTTCGGCGGCTGGGCCCCCTTCGGTCTGGCGCTGGTGGGCTGCTCCGGTTCGGGGCTGGACGGCTTCTGCGCCCTGGTGGGGGCGGCCTTCGGCTACCTGTCTTTTCTGGGGCTCACGGCGGGACTGCGCTACGTGGCGGCGGCGATTCTCATCTTTTCGGTGTCCTTTGCCTTCTACGATATCCGGCTCTACAAGCGGGTGTGGTTCATGCCCCTGGTGTCCTCCCTTCTCAACGGCGCCACCGGCTTCGTCTACCTGGCGGACAGCCGGTGGGACGCCCCCCAGGTCATCTTTTTCGGCACCGAGCTGCTGCTCACCGGGGCGGCCTGTTACTTCTACCGGGTGGCCTTCTCCCCCTGGACGGGCAGGCGGGAGGAGGGGAGCCTCTCCTCCCGGCAGGTCATCAGCCTGATGATCCTGGCGGGCACCGTCCTCATCTCCCTGGCCCAGTTCACCATTCTGGGGGACCTGATCTCCCTGGGCCGCATCGCCGCCGCCCTGGGCGTAATGGTGATCGCCTCCCAGGGGGGGCTGGAGATCGGGGCTGCCGCCGGGGTGGCCGCCGGGCTGTGCATGGATATCGCCGTGGGGGCTCCTGGAGCCTGCACCGTCTCCTTCGGCCTGTCGGGGCTGGTGACGGGCATGTTCTGCCGGCAGGGCCGGCTCTTGGCCGCCGTGGCCTATATCCTGACCAACGCCGTCACGGTGCTGTGGAGCTGGGAGGCGGGCCTCCGCCTGGCCCTGCTGTACGAAGTGTTCGCCGCCTCGGTGCTCTTCCTGCTGCTGCCGGACAAGCTCACCCGCCGGGTGGGGGCCCTGCTGACCCGCGAGGGGTCGTCCGACACGGCGGACCGGGCCATGGCCTATGTGCGCAGCAAGCTCCTGGAGACCTCCGGGGCCTTTCAGGAGCTCTACGTCACCCTGCGCAGCTCCTTCCGCCGGCCCGGTCCCAACGACGGCAACACCGCCGCCATCTTCGACCGGGCGGCGGGCCGGGTGTGCCGCCGCTGCGCGCTGCGGGACGCTTGCTGGCAGCGGGACTATGTCTCCACCTTCAACGCTCTCAATGACGCCCTGCCCGCCATGGTGGACCGGGGCCGGGGCCAGGCTTCGGATTTTCCCCTCCATTTCACCAGCCGCTGTCTGCACTTTCCCCAGTTCCTCTCCGCTGCCAACGAGGAGCTCACCGCCCTGCTCGCCCGCCGCCAGTACCAGGCCCGGCTCCAGGAGAGCCGGGGGGCGGTGTGCCGCCAGTACGCCGAGCTGGCCCATGTCCTGGGAAGTGCGGCGGCGGAGCTGTCCGCCGAGCTGGTCCCCGACCCGGCCCGGGAAAAGAAGCTGCGGGGCCACCTCACCGCCTTGGGCCTGGAGGGAAACGCCAGCGTCTACTACGACGAGGCGGGGCACCTGCGGGCCGAGCTGGAGGGCCCCGACCTGTCCGCCCTGACGGAGCCCAAGGAGCGCAAGGCCCTTTCCGCCCTGCTGGGCCTTCCCCTGCGGGAGCCCGAGTATACCGGCGGCGGGGCGCTGGACAAGGTGGTGTTCACCCAGGCCGAGCCTCTGATGGCGGTGGCGGGGGTGGCCGCCCGGCAGAAGGACGGCGAGACGGTGAGCGGCGACGCGGGGGCCTGGTTCCGCACCGACGCGGGGCTTTTGTATATCCTGCTGTGCGACGGCATGGGCAGCGGGCCGGAGGCCAGTCGGGAGAGCAGCACGGCCATCCGGCTGCTGGAGCGTTTTTTGAAGGCGGGGGTGGAGGCGGAGGCCGCCCTGCGCACCCTGAATTCCGCCCTGGCCCTGCGGGGCGAAGAAGAGGGGGGCTTCACCACGGTGGATCTGCTCCAGATCGACCTGTTTACCGGCCAGTCGGCCCTCTACAAATTCGGCGCCGCCCCCACCTATGTCCGCAAGGGGGACACGGTGAGCAAGCTGTCCGGCAGCGCGTTGCCCGCGGGCCTGGTGGACGGGGACGGGGTATCCCCCGACGTGACCCGGCTGGACCTGGAGGCGGGGGACACGGTGGTGCTGGTCAGCGACGGGGTGACCGGCGGACGGCCGGACCTGTGGCTGCGGGAGACAGTGTCAGCCTTCGGCGGGGAGAGTCCCAAGGATCTGGCCCGCTCCCTTATCGACGCCCAGGAGGCGCCTGGCTCCGACGACCGCACCGCCCTGGTGGTGCGGCTGGAGCGCCGAAAGCTCTAGAATTAAGGACCGCCCCGGATGCGTGCATCCAGGGCGGTCCTTGATTCAAATAAATTCCTGGGGCGGGCCGGGCTCCCGTTCGGGGTCGGGGGGCTGGTCCCGCTCGGTGGGCTCCGGAGAGTCCTCCTGGAAGATACGGGCCT
The DNA here is from genome assembly GCF_002320075.1 of Intestinimonas sp. UBA1698. Classification (NCBI taxonomy): domain Bacteria; kingdom Bacillati; phylum Bacillota; class Clostridia; order Eubacteriales; genus Intestinimonas; species Intestinimonas sp. UBA1698. The sequence continues at coordinate 8,912 of NZ_DCJO01000017.1, forward strand.
CGTCCCGCTGCTGCAGGTCCGGATTGCGGCGGCGGGCGACGGCGGTGATGGTGGGATAGAGCACGATGGCCACCAGGCCGCCGGAAAAGCCGTTGTTGTAGAGGTTCACCCCCATGTGGACCACACCGGCCTGGAGCACCACGGCGGAGTGGAGGAACCCGGCCAGCACGCCGTAGGGCCAGCCAAAGACCCCGGCGATGGGGGCCAGGGTGGTGCCGAAGAGGCCGGCGAGCTGAAGGGCAGGAGAGTTGACATTGTAGTGGAGGAAGGTGCCGCCGAGGGAGACGCCGCACATGACGGGCAGGATGTTGGCGGCGTGCTTGCCGTAGGCGGAAAATCCGATGACGGTGAGGATGCCGCCCAGGGTGGCGCCGTTCAGGTCGCCCCCGATGAGCAGGATGTACGCGGTGGCCACCAGGCCGTTGACCCCCATGTTGATGAGGACGGGGGCAGCGCCGAACATACGCAGGTAGTCGCTGGGGGCACGGCCGGAGGTAAGGAGCAGGCGGCGGTAGCCGGCCCATGCGGCCCAGGCGGGCTTGCCGCACAGGAACAATCCTGAAAAAATGAGAACGCCGCACAGGATGCACAGGGCCGCGGTGAATTTCGTGTTGTAGCCGGTGGCCCAGTACATGACCTTCTCGGGGGAGTCTCCAGCGGCGGTGAGGATGGGGACGATCATCATAGCCAGCATGCCGCAGGCAAAGCCCATGTTATAGAGGTTCATGCCGTTCTGGACCTTGTAGGTATAGGCCGACAGAGAGGGCAGCACACCTCCGATGACCATGCCCATGAGGACGCCCACCAGGAGGTTGGCGTGCTGGCTGCCCAGAGCCATGTAGCTGATGAGGGGCGACAGGGCGGTGGCCATAAGGGCCACATTGACGTGCTGACCAAAGGGCTCCCCCCGGCGCCTGGCATAGGTCCAGGTGCCCAGGATGATGGGCCAGATGTTGGCAATGTTCTTGCCGAAGAGGGAAAAGCCGGACATCAGGCCGATGAGGGCAATGGTGAAGCCGTTGAGGGGGTCTTTGCAGAGATAGAGGATGACGGTGCTGACCAGAGTCACCAGGGCGGAGTTGACCAAGGCGGCCCCCGGTCCGGCGATCTGGACATAGTCGGTGATGAGCACATCCTGCATCGTGATGATTTTGACCAGTCCCGGCAGGATGTTGGCCGGATGGTCCAGAATCACCGCCGTCAGCAGCTCAGCAGCGATAAACAGCAGGATGAATTTATACATTTTCTGGTATCGCATGGAGCGGGTCCCCCCTCTTACCTGTGGGATGCCAGAGTCCGGCGCCTTTTTATTGCGCCTTGAATGGGGCAAAGTAATCTCGCGTCTGCTGGGCGTTGCGCATGACCTCTTCCCGCAGGGCGTCCAGGGAAGGGAACTTTCGCTCCCCCCGCAGGCGCCGGAAGAATTCCATGCGGATGGTCTGCCCGTACAGGTCGCCTTGGAAATCCAAAATATAGCCCTCCACGCTGACGGCGTCCCCGTCGTCCACGGTGGGGCGCATGCCGATGTTGGTCACCGCCGGGCGGCTGTCCCCGTTCTCAAACCACACCCGGGTGGCGTACACCCCGTAGGCCGGCACCAGCACGCCGGGGGGAAAGTGGAGATTCACCGTGGGGAAGCCCAGGGTGGAGCCCAGCTTCTTGCCGTGGGCCACCCGGTCGGTAAGCACGTGGGGGTGGCCCAAAAATGCGTCGGCCCGCTCCATCTCGCCCTGGGCGATGAGGGTGCGGATGTAGGTGGAGGAGATGGTGATCCCCTCCTTTTCGATCTTAGGGATGATGTCGCAGCCCACCCCCAGCGCGGCGCATTTCTCTGCCAGGCGCCGGGGATTGCCCTCCCCCTTGTAGCCGAAATGGAAATCGTGGCCGGCCACCACATGGACAGCCCCCTGCTCCTTCACCAGGTATTCCGTGATGAAGTCCTCCCAGGGCATCCGCATCATGCTGTCGAAGTGGGCCACGATAATCTCCCGAATGCCGTACAGGCGGCGCATCAGGTCGGCCCGGTCGGCCGCCGAGTTGATCAGCGGCGTGACCGCCCCGGTGATGCGGCTGCCCGGATGGGCGTCGAATGTAAAAGCGGTGGGGACCGCCTCCAGCGCGGCGGCCTTCTCCCGCACCCGGCTCAGCAGAGCGCCGTGGCCGGTGTGTACCCCGTCAAAAAAGCCCAGGGCGATGACTCGTTTGGTATCGTTCAAGGTCGTTCCCTCGTTTCTGTTGCAGATATCTGCGGGTTCAGACCTCATAAAAGCTCTTGATGGTCTTTAAGGTCCCCCGCTCCAGCCGGCCCAGCATGAGAAACGCCCCGCCCGGCCCGTAGACCCGGTAGGTGCCGTCCCCCCCGGCGGCCCGGACGGACCCGCCGTTGCGAACCCGCTTCTCCCCCGCTTCGTCTACGGTGAGGGCGGGATAGCCGCCAAAGTAGGCGTCCACCGGGAGGAGCAGCCGCTCCGCCTCTCCCCGGTCCGCCGCGGCCAGCACATCCTCCAGCCGGACGGCCCGGTCCAGCCCAAACCCAGCGGCCTGGGTCCGCCGCAGCCCGGCCAGCGCCGCGCCGCAGCCCAGGGCCTGTCCCAAGTCGTGACACAAGGTGCGGATGTAGGTCCCCTTGGAGCAGAGCACCCGCAGCCGGTACTCCCCGGCCTCCGGGTCGCCCCCCTCCAGCAGCTCCAGGGCGTGAATGGTCACGGGCCGGGCCCTGCGCTCCACCTCCTTGCCCTTCCGGGCCAGCTCGTAGAGCTTCTTCCCCCCCACCTTGACGGCGGAGTACATGGGTGGCACCTGGAGGATCTCCCCCCGAAAGGGGGCCAGAGCGGCCTCCACCTCTGTCCGACCGGCGGTGACCGGTCTGGTCTCCAGCACCGTCCCGGTCTGATCCTGGGTATCGGTGATGACTCCTAGTTTTATATCCGCAATATATTCCTTATTGGACTCGCTGGCGAACTCCACCGCCCGGGTGGCCCGGCCCACAAAGACGGGGAGCACCCCTGTGGCCATGGGGTCCAGGGTCCCGGCGTGGCCGATGCGCTTTTCGTGGAAGGCCCCCCGCAGCTTGGCGCAGACGTCCATGCTGGTCCACTCGGAGGGCTTGTCGATGACAAGAATACCGTTAGCCGCCATGCTGCACCGTCCGGATGGCCTTTAAGATCTCCCGCTTAGCGTCGTCCACGCCGCCCCAAACGGTGCATCCCGCTGCGGCGGCATGTCCGCCGCCCCCCAGCAGGGAGCAGACCCGGGTGGCGTTGAGCCCGCCGTCCACGGTGCGGACGGAGAGCTTGCACTCCCCGGGCTGGAGCTCCCGGATGGTGACGGAAGTCTCCACCCCCTCCAGTTGTCCCAGGAAAGCGGCGATGTCCTCGGCGTCCCGCTCATCGGCACCCAGCCTGGCCATGTCCTCCAGGGAGATGGCGGTGACCGCCAGCTTTCCCCCGTCGTGGAGGTCCATGTTGGCCACGATGAGGGCCTCCAGGCGGAAACGCTTGTAGCTCTTGGTGCGGAAGTGGCGCTTGTTGGCGGCCTGATAGTCAATGCCCGTCTCCATGAGGGCGGCGGCTACCCGGTGGGTGGCGGGCGTGGTGTTGCCGTACATGAAGCAGCCGGTGTCGGTGGACACGGCCACATAGAGGGGCAGGGCCGTCTCCGGCCGGAGCTGGCCCAGCTCCCGCACCACGTCGTACATCAGCTCGCCGCAGGCAGCCCTAGACGGGTCCACGCAGCTTTCCTTGGCAAAGCCCTCGTAGGAGGGGTGGTGGTCAAAGGCAAAGTCAATGCCCCGCTCCAGCCATCGCTCCCCCCGGGGGGTGAACAGTCCCCGCCCGGCGATGTCCACCGACACCACCACGTCCGGCTCCGCCTCGTCGGGGGCCAGATAGGGCTCCAGATAGGGGGCAAACAGGTCGGTGGCGTCCTCGTTGGGTAGGACCCAGGCGGTTTTTCCCAGGCCCCGCAGGGCGGCGCAGAGCCCCGCCGCGCACCCCACCGTGTCCCCGTCGGGGCGGCGGTGGGTCAGGATGAGGACGTGATCTCGCTGGTTCAGCCAGGCGGCTGCCTCTTGATAGTTCATGCTTATGTTCCCCTCACGCGCCTGCCTGCGGCGCTTTATTTCTCCAGGTCGTGGATGATCTCCAGAATGCGGGCCCCCTCGGCGATGGAGTCGTCGGGGGTAAAGGTGAGCTCCGGGGTGTACCGGAGCTGGAGGGCCCGGCCCAGCTCCCGCCGCAGGTAGCCCGCGGCGGATTTGAGGCCCTTGACCACCTCGTGCACGTCGCCCTTGTCCAGCACGCTGACATAGACCTTGGCGTACTTGAGGTCGGGGGTGGTGTCCACGGCGGTGATGGAGATGAGGCCCTTGACCCGGGGGTCCTTGACGGTGCGGATCAGGGCGGACAGCTCCCGCTGGATCTCTTCATTGATGCGTCCAATGCGATTACTTGCCATAAAAGTTCTCCTCAAATAAACACAGGGGGATGCCGCGGCACCCCCCTGTATCGCCGAAGGCGATCAAAATCAAATCTGCTTTTGGGAAATCCACTTTCCGCAAAAACACCTCGACCCGGCCCAAACGGGGCCGAAACCGGGGGTATCGGGCCGCCGTGCCGGGGTCACCCGGCGCGGCGGCGCAGGTCCGGAGGGGTTGGACGCCCCCGGAGCCCGTTAGGGCAGGATCTGCTCCATGAGAAAGGCCTCGATGACGTCGCCTTCCTTGATATCCTGGAACTTTTCAAAGGTGATGCCGCACTCATAGCCTGCGGCCACCTCCTTCACGCTGTCCTTAAAGCGCTGCAGGGAGGCGATGGCGCCGTCGTAGATCACGATGTTGTCCCGCAGCAGGCGCATCTGGGCGTTGCGCTGCATCTTGCCGTTGGTCACATAGCAGCCGGCCACCATGCCCACGCCGGTGATCCGGAACACGTTGCGGACCTCGGCCTGACCCAGCTCCACTTCCTTGAACTTGGGCGCCAGCATGCCCTTCATGGCGGTCTCAATCTCGTTGATGCAGTCGTAAATGACCCGGTACATGCGCATATCCACGTGGTCCCGGGCGGCGATATCCTTGGCGTTGTTGTCGGGACGGACGTTGAAGCCCACGATGATGGCGTTGGAGGTGGCGGCCAGCATGACGTCCGACTCGCTGACGGCGCCCACGGCGCAGTGGATGACCCGTACCCGGACCTCCTCGTTGGAGAGCTTCTCCAGGGAGGACTTGACGGCCTCGGCGGAGCCCTGGACGTCGGCCTTGACGATGATGTTCAGGTCCTTCATCTCGCCCTGCTTGATCTGGCTGAACAGGTCCTCCAGGGAGACCTTCTGGTTCTGGGGCCCGGCGGCCTGGACCTTCTGCTCGTGCTTGCGCTGCTCCACCAGTTCCCGGGCCATGCGCTCGTCGGCCACGGCGTGGAAGTCGTCGCCGGCGCCGGGCACCTCGCCCATACCGATGATCTCCACGGGCACGGAGGGTCCGGCCGTCTCCACCCGCTCGCCCTGGGCGTTGGTCATGGCCCGGACGCGGCCCACGGCGGTGCCGGCGATGATGACGTCGCCCTGGTGCAGGGTGCCGTTCTGGACCAGCAGGGTGGCCACAGGCCCGCGGCCCTTGTCCAGCTTGGCCTCGATGACGGCGCCGTGGGCGGTGCGGTTGGGGTTGGCCTTGAGCTCCTTCATCTCGGCGGTGAGGATGACCATCTCCAGCAGCTCCTGGATGCCCTGGCCGGTCTTGGCGGAGATGGGGCAGATGACGGTCTCGCCGCCCCACTCCTCGGGCACCAGTTCATAGGCGGTGAGCTGTTCCTTGATGCGCTCGGGGTTGGCCTCGGGCTTATCCATCTTGTTGATGGCCACGATGATGGGAATGCCGGCGGCCTTGGCGTGGTTGATGGACTCCACGGTCTGGGGCATGATGCCGTCGTCGGCGGCCACCACCAGGATGGCGATATCGGTGACCATGGCGCCCCGGGCGCGCATGGCGGTAAAGGCTTCGTGGCCGGGGGTGTCCAGGAAGGTGATGGGCTGGCCCTTCACCTGGACCTGGTAGGCGCCGATGTGCTGGGTGATGCCGCCGGCCTCGCCCGAGACCACATTGGCGTTGCGGATATAGTCCAGCAGGGAGGTCTTGCCGTGGTCCACATGGCCCATGACCACCACCACGGGGGCGCGGGGCTCCAGGTCCTCGGCCTTGTCCTCGGCGGTGTCGATGAGCTTCTCCTCAATGGTGACGATGACCTCCTTCTCCACCTTGCAGCCCAGCTCCTCGGCAATGATGGAGGCGGTGTCGAAGTCGATGATGTCGCTGAGAGAGGCCATAACGCCGTTTTTGATGAGGCACTTGACCACCTCGGCGCCGGTCTTTTTCATGCGGGAGGCCAACTCGCCCACGCCGATCTCGTCGGGGATCTTGACCACCAGGGGGTGCTTCTTGGCGATCTCGGCCTGGAGGCGGCGCATCTTTTCCTGCTCCTCCTGCCGGCGCTTGCTGCCCTGGAAGCCGCCGCCCCGGCGCTGGTTCCGGCCCTGGAACTTCTGCTTGCCGCCCTGCATCTGGTTGGTCTTGCCGGCGGCCAGCTTCTCCAGCCGCTCGTCGTACTTCTCCAGGTTCACGTTGCCGCCCTTGCGGGTATCCACCACCTTTTTTTCTGGCACGCGGGTGGCGGGACGGCCGGCGGACGGCTGGGTGCTCTGCCCTGCCGGCTGGCCCTGGGGCTGCTGGGCGGCGGGCCGGTTGTTGGCCGGCTGGCCCTGCGCAGGCCGCTGGCCCTGGCCGGCCGGACGGGCCGGCTGCTGGGGCCTCCCCTGGGGAGCCGCCTGCTTCTGGGGCGCGGGAGCGGCGGGCTTCTGGGCCGGCTTGGGCTCCCGGTAGACGTCGGCGTAGATGCTCTCGATGCTGTCCACCGGGTGGTGTTGGGTCAGATAGTCAAAGAGGATGGCCAGCTCGCCGTCCTCCAGCACCTGCATGTGGTTCTTGGGGGTCTTGGCGTATTTCGTCAGGATGTCAGTGATCTCCTTGGTGCCCAGGTTAAAGTCCTTGGCCACCTCGTGCACGCGGTACTTGATTAAACTACTCAAATAAAATCCCTCCATTGGTCGTGGCGGGGATCACTCCAATACGGAAATGCGAAAGCCGGGGGCTTTCGCCCTTACGTATTGAAGCGATCCGCTCAAGTTTGATGGTTCACACACCGCTCCAGCGGTCTCATTTACTGTTTTTCACGTCACTTGACGCCCTCCTTCAGAAGCGGACATGCTCCATGGACCATGCGCCGCCTGCGCTCCGGCCGCTTCCCGTGGGAATCCCGTTCCCCGCGCGCCCCTCTCCGCCCGGCGGGGGTTGGAGGCGAAGCGGCATCATGCCTTGTCCCGGTCTCCGGGACCCTTCTTGGGGACTTTGGGCCTGCCCGGATGCTTCTCCCCGGGCTTTTGGGCGGCCAGCCTGGCCTCCGCCCCACTCAGGGCCTTTCCGTCCTTCGTGGGCGCAACCCAGGGTTTGCGCTTTCCCAGCCTCAGGTTCTTCTCGTGCCGGCGCTGCTCCTGCTGGCGGCGGAGGACCTTCTCCGCCTTTTTGCCCAGTTGCTCATAGGCGGGGCCATACCGTTCCGGATCGGCGGCGGCCAGTTTCTTCACCAGGGAGGCGGCCAGGCCCGCGTCGGTGAGGGCCAGCATGGCGCAGGACGCCCGTCCCACGGCGCCGCCCAACTCGGCCTTGGTGTAGGGCACGGTGAGCCACAGTACATTGCCCGCCTCGCCGAAGTGGCCCGCCCGGCGGGCGGTGTTGGCGGCGGCGTCGCAGGCCAGCAGGATGACCCTGGCCTGGCGGGCCCGGGCGGCGGCCCCGACGGGCTCTTCCCCGACCTCCAGGCGGCCCGCCTTTTTGGCGATGCCCAGGAGGTGCAGCGTGTTATCCATTCGGCTCTCCCTCCTGCATCTGCCCCTCCAGGGCGGCATAGACCTCCTCGGGCAGGGGCGTGGAAAAGGCCCGCTCCAGGGCCCTGGACTTTTTGGCCCGGGCCAGGCAGTCCGGCGCCGGACAGAGGTAGGCCCCCCGGCCGGGCTTTTTGCCCTTGAAATCCAGGGAGACCTCTCCCTCGGGGGAGCGGACCACCCGGATGAGCTCCCGTTTGGACTTCATCTCCCGGCAGCCCACGCACTGGCGCATGGGGATCTTTTTCGGCATAAGCCGTCACCTCTCCCTTTCCATTCTGGGAATCTGCACTTATTCCTCGTCCACGGGGAGTTCGGCGGGCTCCTCCTCGTCCATGACCACCATATCCTCCTCGGGCTCAGGGAGCTCGCCGGGGTCGGAAACGGGCTTGATATCGATCTTGAAGCCGGTGAGCTTGGCGGCCAGGCGGGCGTTCTGGCCCTCCTTGCCGATGGCCAGAGAGAGCTGGTCGTCGGGCACGATGACCCGGCAGCTCTTGCCGTCTGGGAAGAGGTCCACGCTGACCACGTCGGCGGGGGACAGCGCGGCGGCCACATAGGCGGCGGAGTCGTCGCTGTACTTGATAATGTCCACCTTTTCGCCGTGGAGCTCCTCGACGATGTTGCCCACCCGCTGGCCGCCGGGGCCGACGCAGGCGCCGATGGGGTCCACGTTCTCGTCGGCGGACCAGACGGCGATCTTGGTGCGGCTGCCGGCCTCCCGGGCGATGGACTTGACCTCCACGGTGCCATCGTAGATCTCGGGGATCTCCAGCTCGAACAGGCGCTTGACCAGGCCGGGATGGGTGCGGGAGATGAGGACCTGGGGCCCGCGGGTGGACCGGCGGACCTCCACCACATAGACCTTGAGGCGGTCGCCCTCCCGGATGGCCTCGCCGCGGACCTGCTCGCCGGGGGCGAGGAAGGCCTCGGTGATCTCGCTGCCGGAGCCGATGCGCAGGGAGGCGGCGCCGGAGCGGGGGTCGATGCGAGTGACGATGCCGGTGAGGATCTCGTGCTCCTTGGAGTTGAACTCATCGTAGACCATGCCCCGCTCGGCCTCGCGGATGCCCTGAATGATAACCTGACGGGCGGTCTGGGCGGCGATGCGGCCGAAATTCTTGGTCTTGACCTCGATGCGGACCACGTCGCCGAGCTGGGCGTGGGGCAGCTTTTCCCGGGCCTCCTCCAGGGAGATCTCGACGGCGGGATTGTCCACCGTCTCCACCACGTCCTTTTTGATGTACATGCGTACATCGCCCTTTTCGGGGTCGGCCCGGACCTCGATGTTGTCCCCGGCGCCCTCATGGTCCCGCTTGTAGGCGGAGGCCAGGGCCTGGGTGATCTTCTCCATCATATACCCCGAGGGGATGCCCTTCTCCTTTTCGATCTGGGCAATGGCGGCAAAAAATTCCTTGCCGTCGCTCTCGCTGCTGGCGGCCTTCGCGTTTTTTCTCGGCATAATCGTCTATCTCCTTACTCAAAAGGTCACATGCAGTCTTACCTGCGCCACATCTTTTTTCTCCAGAAGGGTGTCCGTCCCGTCGAGCTCCACCGTCACGTCCCCGTCGTCGTATCCCTTCAGGGTCCCGGTGAGCTCCTTGCGCCCTTCCCGGGCCCGGTAAAGCCGCACGTCCACCGGCTCGCCCCGGAAGCGGGCGAAGTGCTCCGGCTTCTTGAGGACCCGGTCCGCCCCGGCGGAGGAGACCTCCAGGGTGTAGGACCCCTCGATGGGGTCAGCCTCGTCCAGCGCGTCGGACAGGGGGCGTGACACGGCCTCGCAGTCGTTGATGGACACGCCGCCCTCCCGGTCGATGTAGACCCGGAGGTACCACTCCCCCGCCTCTTTCACATATTCCACATCCCAGAGCGTGCAGCCGCAGGCCTCCACGATGGGGGCGGCCAGCCCGGCGGCGATCTCGGTCACTTTCGGCATTCCATTCCCTCCGGTAAGATATCCCATAATTTTACAGATCCGTTTTTTTCAATAAGAAAGAGCGGGGCGTGCCCCACTCTTCACGGATACGTACACTGGTAGTATGCGCAGTATATCACAAAAGTGTCCTCATTGCAAGGGTTTTCCACGAATTTGCAGCACTTTGAGGGGCGGGCCGTCCAAATAGACCACGGTGTCTGCCAGGGACAGGGTGTGCCCCTCGTGGGCGGCGAGAAGAACGGGGGTCCCGGCGGCCCGCACCGCCGCCATCAGGGCCTCGGCCCGGGGGGCGTCTACGCCGGTGAAGGGCTCGTCCAGCAGGAGGTATCTCCGCCCCAGCGCCAGGGCCCGGACCAGGGCCAGCCGCCGGGCCATGCCGCCGGACAGAGCGGCGGGGAGGTGTTCTTGCTCCCCGGTCAGGCCGGCCAGCGCCAGCAGCCGGGCCGCCTCGTCCCGGCGGAGGCGGGGCAGCACGTCGGTGAGCTGCTGCTCCACCGTCCGCCAGGGCAGCAGGCGGTTTTCCTGGAAGAGCAGGGCGGTCTCCTCCGGCGCCAGCCCCAGCACCCGGCCGCTCTCCGGCCTCTGGAGCCCGGAGAGCACCCGCAGCAGGGTGGTCTTGCCGCACCCCGAGGGGCCGGACAGGGCGGTGACGCCCGTATCCGGCAGCTCCAGCGAGAAGCCGTCCAGCACTTGTTTGCCGCCGAAGGCGACGCTCAGGTCCTCGATGCGGATCATGGCCGCCTTCCCCCTTCCAGCCCCTCCGCCCGCCGGAGCAGTCCGCCCACCGCCCATTCCAGCAGAAAGCTCAGGGCGATGACCACCAGGGTCCAGGCGAAGAGGGAGGGGGTCTCCAGATAGTATTTGGTGTTGTAGATCTGCGTGCCGATGGCGTTCTGGGGCTGGCAGAGCACCTCGGCGGCCACCCCCGCCTTCCAGGCCAGGCCCAGGGCGGTACGGCAGCCGCTGGCGAAGTAGGGCAGCACGGAGGGGATGTAGATCCGCCGCAGGGTCCTGCCCCGCCCGAAGCCGTAGGCCCGGGCGAGCTCCAAAAGCTGGGGGTCGGTCTCGGCGATGCCCCGGGTGACGTTGCCCCACACCACCGGCAGCACCATGAGGGCGGAGATGAGCCCCGGCACCCGGCCCCGCTCCACCCACAGGTAGACCAGCAGGATGAAGGAGGCCACGGGGGTGGCCCGGACCACCTTGACGGCGGGGGTGAGCACCCAGTCCAGCAGGGGGACCCAGGCGGTGAGCCCGGCCAGCAGGGCGCCCAGCGCCACCCCCAGCAGCAGTCCGCCGAAGATGCGCAGCAGAGAGGCCAGGGCCGTCTGCCAGAATACGGCGCCGGCCGCCAGCTCCAGCAGGCGGCGGCCCACCGCCGCCGGGCCCGGCAGCAGCAGCTCCTGCCCCACGGCGGCGGCGGCAAGCTGCCACACCCCCAGCCAGAAGAGCACTGGGAGAAGGACCCTTCCAATGCGTCTCATGGCGGTACCTCCTTCCCCTGCGCGCCGGTCCCCGCGCCTTTATTCGAAATAGAAGCCGTCGTCGGGGATGCTCCCTCCGAGGGCGTCGGGGTTGGCGGCGGAGAGCACCTCAAAATACCCCTGGATGGCGTCGGCCATGTCCACCTTCCCGGTGATACACACCAGAGAGCACTTGGGGATGGCCAGCTCGGCGCTCTTGGCCTTGGGAGTGATCCCGTACTGGGCCACCAGCTCAGAGGCGGCGGCGGGGTCTCCCTTGACGTACTCCACCGAGGCGGCGTAGTCCGCCAGGAAGTTTTCCACCGCCTCAGGGTGCTCCTGAGCGAAGGCCGTGCGCACGGCGATGCAGGTCATGGTCAGGTGGCTGCCGTTGTTGAGGCCGTCCCACTCGGCGGACAGGTCCAGAGCCTCCCGCACGTCGGGGTTGCTCATCTGAATGGCGGTGGCGGCGGGGACGGGCATCATGCACAGCCTGGCCTCGCCGGAGACCATGAGGGCGGAGACCTCGTCGGCGGTCTTCCACTGGATGTCCACCTCGGCGGGGTCCACCCCGTTCTCGGTGAGCAGGTAGTTGAGCACGTACTCGGGGTTGGCGCCCTGGCCGGTGGCGTAGAGGGTCTGGCCCTTTAGGTCGGCCATGGACTGGACGGTGTTCCCGTTCTCCAGAATGTAGAGGACCCCCAGGCCGCTGACGGCGGCGATCTGGATGCCGCCGTTGGTCTTGTTGTAGAGGTTGGCGGCCACGTTGGAGGCCACGGCGGCGATGTCCAGGCTGCCGCTGGACAGTCCGGCCACAATCTCGGTGTTGTCGGCCATAATGCTGTAGGCATAGTCGTTGGCGGTCTCCCCGGCGTCGCTGTCGGCCAGGAGCTTGGCAGCGCCCACGCCGCTGGGTCCCTTGAGAACAGCCAGGTTAACGGTCTGCTTCTCCGCCGGAGCGGTCTCAGACGGGGTGGGGGTGGGCGTCACGGTCTGGCTGGGGGTGGGGGAAGGGGACTGACTCCCGCTCCCGCCGGTGCAGCCGGCCAGCAGGCCGGCGGTCAGGGCCAGCGCCAGGCCCAGGGCAAGAATCTTGCTTCTTTTCATGTGGGTTTCCTCCTTGATTTCGGCTTTTACGCCTGACTTTGCCGGAGCAGGGCCTCCCGGTCGGCGGTCTGGACCAGCTTTCCCGTCCGCCGGATGGCCCCCGCGCCCTCCAGGACCTCAAAGGCCCGGTAGAGAGAGGCCCGGCTCACGTCCAGCCGCTGGGCCAGCTCAGTGGCGGTGCACGTCACCGCCCTCCCTTCGCTACCCTCGCTGAGCAGATAGCGGGCCAGCTTGCCCACGGCCCCGGGCCCGGTGAGCCCCTCGATCTTCCGGTTCAGGAAATGGATGCGCTCGGAGAGATAGCGGATGTAGTTGGCGCACGCCGCGGGGGATTCGGCCATGAGCCGACTCACCAGCTCCTGGGGGAAAAAGGCCACGGCGCAATCCTCCAGGGCAGTGATGGTGGTCTCATAGCGGGTCCGCTGGTTGTAGAGGGCGGCCGCCCCGAACAGATCACCCCGCTCCAGGGTGCTGACCACCAGCTCCCCCTTGGTGACCCGGGCCCTGCCCTCCAGCAGCACCCCCAGGCTGCGCCGAAAATGCCCAGGGCTGTAAATCACGTCCCCCCGCTGGTAGTTCTCCCGGGTACACAGGGGGTCCTGGACGGCCCGCCGGACCGTCTCCCACTCCAGTCCCTGGAACAGGAAGGTCCCGGCCAGCAGCTCCAGCTCCCGGGGATTCCATTCTGGCCGCATCGTCGCTTTCCTCCGTTTTGTCTCATTTGAGACACTTTAAGAGTTTAGTCTTTTTGATAACCAATGTCAAGGCATCTGCATAGGATATTTTGGAAATGGAGGTAACGCCGATGCCTAAGAATTGTTCCAAGGACCGCCCGCCGGTGTGGTCGGTGCCGGGCCCGCTGCCCGGCGGGGATGTCCGCGCCGGAGGCCGCGTCTCCTCCGCCCCGTCGCTCTCCCCGGCGGAGGAGGCCGCCGCCCGCCGGGCGCGGCTGGAGGATATGCCCATGTGCCGCTACAGTCACCCCATCCCCACGGCCACCTGCACCGAAGAGTCCGAGGTGGCCTGTCTGCTGCAATGGCAGAACGGGCTGCTGTGCGAGCTGCTGGGCACGGTCAACGCACTGCTGGCCCTGGGTCTGGGCCGCCCGCCGCAGGCCCCGCCGTCCTGCCCCTGAAAAGCCGCATGACGCCCCGGCCGTGAAGCCGGGGCGTCATGCGGTTTATGATGAGCTTCCGATCCTCCGATAGGTCACGTAGCGAAAGGGTAGGCCCCCCTCCTCCAGGGGCGGCTCCTCCGCCTCCACCGTCCAGTCCTCCCGGGCGTCCAGGTCCGGGAACCAGGTGTCCGCCCCGGGGAAAACGGCGTCGATCTTGGTCACGTAGGCCCGGTCGCACCAGGGCAGCAGAGCCCAATAGACGCTGCCTCCGCCAATGACGAACGCATCGGCGGGGGCGACCGCCAGCAGGGTCTCCAGGCTGGAAAAGACCTCCGCCCCCTGGGGGCGGAAGTCCGGCTTCCCGGAGAGCACCAAGTTCCTTCGTCCGGGCAGGGGCCGCCCGCCGGGGAACGTCGCCAGGGTCCTGCGGCCCAGGATCACCGTATGGGCGGTGGTCAGGGCTTTGAAGCGCTTGAGGTCCGCCGTGAGGTAGGCCAGTTGGTCCCCGTCCCTGCCAATGGCCCAGTTCCGGTCTACGGCTGCGATGAGCTGCACGGTCCTCTCTCCTTCCGCTGCAGGCCCCGGAACCATGCGCAAACACACCTTCCGTCCGGGAAGCTGTCCTTGCGCGCGGTCCCGACCCGGGTGCGCCGCCGAATGGTGCCAGACGGGGAGGCAGGAGCCGGAGGCTCCCCCCGGCATCCCCCGCTCCGGTCGGTCGGCGCCGGCGTAGCCGGGCCTTCCCATCGGGCGCGGGGACGGGCGGTCTCCCCCCTGTCCTCGCCGTCTGGTCCTCGGTTGGCAAAGCCGACGCGTCTGCCTCGGGTCGGCTTTGCCGGTATTGGTAGCACCAATGAGGTCTTGCCTACAAGATACCACAGATATTGGTGAGTGTCAACAATTTTTTGTCTGTTTTTGGCCTAGAACTCCGTTTTTTTGTCCTCCGGCCTGACCGGTTTTTCTACTTTTACACCGCCACGGGAATCTTTTCCTCCAGCGTTTGGGCCCGGTAGCCCTCCAGCTTCAGATCGTCCCGGGTGAAGGCGTAGAAGTCGGTAACAGCGGGGTCCAGCACCAGCGCGGGGGCGGGATAGGGCTCCCGGGCGATGATCTCCTCCACAATGGGCACATGCCGGTCATAGATGTGGGCGTCGGCAATGACGTGGACCAGCTCTCCCGCCTCCAGGCCGGAGACCTGGGCGAGCATGTGGACCAGGGCGGCGTACTGCATCACATTCCAGCCGTTGGCGGTGAGCATGTCCTGGGAGCGCTGGTTGAGCACGGCGTTGAGGGTCCGGCCGCTGACATTGAAGGTCACCGACCAGGCGCAGGGGTAGAGGGCCATCTCGCTCAGGTCGTGGTGGTTGTAGAGGCTGGTGAGGATGCGCCGGGAGGCCGGGTTGTGCTTTAGGTCGTAGAGCACCCGGTCCACCTGGTCGAACTCCCCCTCGGGATAGCGGTGCTTCACCCCGAGCTGATAGCCGTAGGCCTTGCCGATGGAGCCGCTCTCGTCGGCCCAGGCGTCCCAGATATGGCTGTTCAGGTCGTGGATGCTACTGGACTTTTTCTGCCAGATCCAGAGCAGCTCGTCCAGGGCGCTTTTGAAGGCCATCCTGCGGATGGTCTGGATGGGGAACTCCTCCCGCAGGTCGTAGCGGTTGACGATGCCGAATTTCTTCACCGTGTGGGCCGGCGTCCCGTCCTCCCACCGGGGGCGGACGTTCTGGTCGGTGTCCCACACGCCGTGGGCCAGGATATCCCGGCAATTTTCGATAAAAAGCTGATCTGCCCGGCTCATAATGCGCCTCCTGTCCCGCTGTGGGCGATTTGTTCACCATCATAGCACATTTTTGCCTCGCCGTGAAGTCCTTTTTGTGGGTTTTAGAATATGGACTTTCCCGTAAAATCCCCTATAATATACTATTGTTGTCCCATTTTTTCGCTTGCGACTTATTCGGATACTAAATATTCCGTCGGAGGTCACCATGGAGGAGAAGCCCAAGTTTCAGCTGCCCGGCGTGGGCCTGCGCAACCTCAAGACGGCCTTTTCCGCCGCCCTGTGCGCCGCCCTCTACTTTCTCATCGGCCGGAACCCCACCTTTGCCTGCATCGGCGCCGTCTACGGCATGGGCAGCGACATGGGCGACTCCTGGAAGCAGGGGGGCAACCGTCTCATCGGCACCGTCATCGGCGGCTTTTTGGGTATGGCCCTGTTCTGGCTCTACCGGGTCCTCAACCCCTCCGGGGAAACGCGGGTCCTCCTGGTCCCCCTGCTGGCCCTGGGTGTGGTGGTGCTCATCGTGCTGGCCCAAATGTTCCAGTGGCCCACAGCGGTGCAGCCGGGCAGTGTGGTGTTGTGCATCATCCTCTTCAACACCCCGGTGGACACCTACGTCAGCTACGCCCTCAACCGCATGGTGGACACCGGCGTGGGCGTCATCTTCTCCATGCTCATCAACTACCTGCTCCCCCGGGAGCGGCTGGAGCCCTGGCTGGAAAAGCTGCGGGGCAGCTCCGGTCGGGTCCAGAGCGGTGAGAGCTGAACTTTCTCATACAAACGCCGCGGAAGCAAAGGCTTCCGCGGCGTTTTCCGGTCCTACAGGGACAAAAAGATTCCCTCCAAATCGTTGTGCGGCAGGGCGGCGCGGACCCGGGGCCACAGCCGGGCGGCGGCGGCCTCCACGTACCATGCCGTCCCCCGGTCCAGAGCCAGTCCGCCGCTGAGGGTGCGCCCGGCAGCGCGGAGCTCCCTTTCCCCCGCCTCTGCGGGCAGGGCCCGCAGCCGTCCGGCCAGCCGTGCCCGCCCCTCCGACGGCAGAGCCAGGTCCAGCGGGTCCAGCCCCAGCAGGGTGCGCCCCAGAGCGTTGACGGCCACCGGCTCGAACAGGTTGATATGCAGGCCCCGGTAGTCCGGGCAGGAGCCCTCCAGCACCCGGACCACCGCACGCCGGTCAAAGCAGTTCAGAAACCGGCTCTCCGCCAGCAGGCGGGACAGCCAGGAAATCAGGTAGTCCACCCCCAGCAGCCTCTCCGGCGCTGGGAGGCAGAGTTGATAGTCAATGTCGCCGGGCACCTCATGGGCGAAAAAGCGGCGGTCATACCGGCGCCAGAAGGCTCCGATGCCTGCCAGCGTATCGGTCAAGGAGCGGTTCTCGATCCGGGGCCGGGCAATACAGGCCGCCTGCCACAGCCGCCTAGCCTGTGCCGTCCGCTTCTCCAGCGCGGCCTGCTCCCGGCGGAAGGCCTCCTCCAGGGGTTCCCGGAGCAGAGGCCGGGGGTCGGCGGGCCGCTCCCGCCCCTCCAGACCCAGCACATACCGCAGGGAGCACAGCAGCTCGGCGGCGGTCTCCCGGGGCAGGGAGCTGTCCCCCGCGGCATAGCGGCGGCACTGGTCCGCCAGCAGTCCGGCCAGCCGCTCCTGAAGCGTCAGCAGCTCCGCCGCCGACCATCCGGCGCAGGTCAGCTCAGCCGTCGTCATCGGCATCCCCCTCCCCGCCCCGCAGCTCCCGGCACAGCCGGTCCAGAGCGGTGCCGCCCAGATACTCCAGACTCCCCTGCGCCGGGCCGTCGAAGGCCTTACGCATGGCCGCCAGGAGTGCGTCATCGGTGAGCCGCCCCAGGGACTCATTCTTATAATAGTAGAAGAGGTCCTGGAGCTCCGCCAGAGTGTCGGCATAATTGTCGGGGGCCAGCCAGGGGGAGTCGTAAAAGGCGTAGATCAGCTTGGGGAGGATTCCCTCCCCAAATTCCACCCGGCCGGTGTCCCGCAGGGCGGCGGCGCGCCGCTCCAACAGGCGGGTGATCTCTCCCTCTGACAGGGTCAGACCCGCCCGTTCCGTCACCCGGCTGCACGCCCGCAGGCCCGCCGCCCCGTCCGTCCGCCGGAGGGGCAGGGCCGCCAGAGAAAAACAGTCCTCCATGCTTCATCACCTCCTATTCTTCTTACACCCTGGGCGGCGCAAGTACAAGACTGGACTTTTGTCCGGTTTTGTGGTAATATAAGAGCAGAAAGCGCGGGAGAAAGTTTGGCAAGGCCAAACTTTCTCCCGCGTTTTTATTCAGATCATGGGGGGCACCGCCGGTCTGGGCAGAGACCCCCGGGGCCGCTCCCGCTGGGTCCGGAGGGGACTGGGAGAGGGTTCCAGTCCCCTCCGGCGGGCGCGCAGATGGACGGTCAGGGTGACACCGCCGCTGATGAGGAGGAAGGCGTAAAAGCTGATGCCCCGGGAGACCAGGACCGCCGGCGCCACCAGGGCGGGACCGAAGAAGTGGGTAAAGGCCGTCAGGGCCACCCCCTCGGAGGCCCCCACCGCCCCCGGCAGAGGCAGGGAGCCCACCGCCAGATTCACCAGGGCCTGGGTGCCCACGATCTGGAGGAAGGATGCCTCCCGGAGGCCAAAGCCCCGGTACACCAGATAGGGCACGGCATACAGGGCAGTGAGCTGGAGGGCGGTCAGCGCCAGCAGGGCGGGCAGCAGGGGCAGATTGCGCTTCAGGCACTCCGCCCCCCGGCGGTATTCCGCCATCTGCCGCTCCAGCTTCTCCCGCAGCTCGGCCTCCCGGCGGACCAGCCGCAGCCGCACCAGCAGACCCAGCACGCCCCCCGTCAGCCGCGCGGCGGCGTTGGGGAGGAGCATCATGCAAAGCATCCCGGCGGTGAGGACCGCCAGCACCGCGCCGCCGTACAGCAGGAGCAGCCCCACCCCTGTCCCCAGGCCCTGGTGGGTCCGGGACAGGCCGAAGAAGGCCGCCGCCGCGTAGAGCAGGGTCACCACCTGGTAGCACACGGCGATGAGCATCATGTTGAGCGAGCCGTGGGCGGCGGGCACCCCGTCCTTGGACATATAGTAGATCTGGGCGGGCTGTCCCCCGGTGGAGGAAGGGGTGATGGAGCTGACATAGAAACCGGCGAAGGAGTAGCCCAGGCATTGGCGGTAGGTGACCTTATGGCCCAGCCGGCCCAGGATCAGGCGGGAGCACATGGCCTCGCAGCCCACGAAGGCCGTCATCAGCCCCAGGCCGCCGGGCACACACCAGAGCCTGACCTGCCGCAGCGCCGCCCCGAGGCTGGACAGGGGCTGGCGGCTGAGGAGGAACCAGGCGGTGCCCCCGATGAGGGCCAGCATCAGCAGCAGGCTCAGCCGGCTTTTCCGGTCATTCACGCGCATACCCCCTCGGACTGAATCAGCGCGGAGAGCCGGCGGGCCAGAGCGTCTCCCTCCAGCCGGCCCTTCAGCGCGCGCATATTGCGGCTCATGCGTTCCAGCGCCCGGTCGTCGTACAGCAGCCGCTTGATGGCCTCGATGCAGGCCTCCGGCTCCTTGGATGCCGTCCGGCCGATCTGATACCGGGTGATGAACCGGGCGTTGTTAATCTCCTGCTGCAAAAAAGGCTCCCAGGCCAGGATGGGCAACTCGGAGGTGATGGTCTCAAACAGGGTGATGCCGCCGGGCTTGGACAGCAGCAGGTCGGCCCGGGCCATGTACTCGTACACCTTGTCGGTAAAGCCCAGCACCTCGATGTGCCCGTATCTGCCGTGGAGCCGGTCGTATAGCTTCTGGTTGCCCCCGGTGATGAGGGTCGTCCGGACGCCAGGCAGGGCGTCCAGCGCCTCGTAAAAGCTGTCCTTTCGGGGCAGCAGGCCCAGGCCGCCGCCCATAATGAGCAGCCGCCGCTCCCGCTCGCCGCCTCGCCGGGGCGGGGCCTGGAACTCCGGCTTCACCGGGATGCCGGTGACCAGAATCCTCTCCGGCTCCACGCCCTTTTCCACCAGGGCGTCCCGGATGTCGGGGGCCCCCACCAGGTAGCAGTCGGTGCCCTCGTTGAGCCACTCCGAGTGGGAGGTCAGGTCGGTGACGCAGGTGACCAGGGGCACCGCCGCGCCGGTCTCCCGCTTGTAGTCGGCCATCAGTTGGGCGCAGGTGGGGTGGGTGCACACCACCGCGTCGGG
This sequence comes from Intestinimonas sp. UBA1698, assembly GCF_002320075.1. Taxonomy (NCBI): domain Bacteria; kingdom Bacillati; phylum Bacillota; class Clostridia; order Eubacteriales; genus Intestinimonas; species Intestinimonas sp. UBA1698. The sequence goes on from NZ_DCJO01000017.1 coordinate 28,414, forward strand.
CCGCCGCTGGGCCAGCAGCTCCAGCAGTTTGTCTTGAAAGTAGCTCTCAAAGGGCGGCTTGGTCTTAATGGTGATGTTCTCCGTACATTTATAATAGGTGTTGTAAAGGCCGCTGCCCAGGGTCACCAGCAGGGAAAACCCCTTATACAGCGCGTCGGATGCGTCGGGCATGGCATAGGCAAAAAAGTCCTCCACCTCCACCCGCGCGTCGGGGAAGGCGCGCAGCAGACGCTGCCGCAGGGACTGGGAGGCAGACCAATGTCCCATGCCGAATTTTCCCGTCAGGATCAGAATGTTCATGGCTGTTCCCCCTTTCTATGTTATCCAGTATATCGGCCTTTTCTTTAGAAAATCGGGGGGCAATCCTTAACATTGCATTAAGATTTCTGTGCAGCCCGCTTCAGACCCTCTGAAAGCCATCCACCGGCTCCGGCCCGCACACCGCCGCCCGCCAGCCAGGGCCGCCGAAACTCTGGAACCCCAGGCCGTCCAGCCCGGCGGACATCCCCGGCTCCAGCAGCGGCACCCGCAGATGCTCCGGCCGCCGGTCCAGGCCCCGGCCGTCCTGCTTGGCCAGGGCCTCCTTCAGGGTCCACAGGGTGTAGAAATCCTCCCAGCGGCTTCCCCGCCCCCGGAACCAGGCCAGCTCCTGCGCCGACAGCGCCCGCAGCAGGGCCTCCCGCCGGGGCCGCACCGCCTCCACGTCCGCCCCCACCGGGCCGTCCCCCAGCGCGCACAGGGCCCAGGGCCCGCTGTGACTCAGGCTGAAGCAGAGCTCCGGCCGGTCCGGGAAATAGGGCTTTCCCCCGGGCGCCCGCTCCACAGCCGGCATCTGCTCCAGGCCTCGGTCCGCCAGGGCGCGCTCCAGCAGCGCCCAGGCGTCTATTTTTCCGTCCGCCGTGCGGGAGAGATAGAGCCGCAGCACACTGCCGCCCCCTTTCTTCTGATTATGGCTTCCTTTTCCTATATTTAACCCTATTTCCCCGGGAAAAACAACGGTCTGCCGGTATCTTCCCGGTAAATTTTCGGAGAACCCCGCCCATGAGCCGCAGTCTCTCCCGGCCCAGCCTGGAATGGAAGGCCCATCCATTTGCTTTTTAGGTGGGTCATGGGGTAAAATGTTCCTGTACGCCTTAAGCAGTTCTTAATCAATTCCCCTCTTGGGGCTTAAAACTCTGTTGTTATGATACCACATAAGGAGTGAGCGCGTTGTATCACATTCTCATCTGCGACGACGACCGGGATATCGTCTCCGCCCTGGACATCTACCTCACCAGCGAGGGCTACAAGACCTACCACGCCTACGACGGTCTGGAGGCCCTGAAGCTGGTGGAGGAGCACGACATCCACCTGATCCTCATGGACGTGATGATGCCGCGCCTGGACGGCATCCGGGCCACCGCCAAGCTGCGGGAGAGCACAAATATCCCCATCATCCTGCTCACCGCCAAGAGCGAGGACTCCGACAAGGTGCTGGGTCTCAACATCGGGGCGGACGACTATGTCACCAAGCCCTTCAACCCCATCGAGGTCCTGGCCCGGGTCAAGTCTCAGCTCCGGCGGTACACCACCCTGGGTGGCCGCCCGAAGGAGGACGACGCGCTGCTCTTCCGCAACGGCGGCATCGTGCTGGACGACGGGGCCAAGTCGGTGAGCGTGGACGGCGAGCCGGTCAACCTCACCCCCATCGAATACAACATCCTCCTCCTGCTGATGAAAAACCCCGGCCGGGTCTTCTCCACCGGCCAGATCTATGAGCTGGTGTGGAACGATCCCTCTCTGGGCTCGGAAAACACCGTGGCCGTCCACATCCGCCACCTGCGGGAAAAGATCGAGATCGACCCCGCCAACCCCCGGTACGTCAAGGTGGTGTGGGGTCTGGGGTACAAGATGGAAAAGCAATGATTCCTCGCACAAGGGAGTGATCCGATGAACAAAAAGCGCGCCGGTCCCCTGCGCCGCACCCTGCGGGCCCTTCTCTGTCTGGCGGTCACCGCCGCCGCCTTCTGGACCGGTCTGTTCACCATGTCCCGGTGGGACGACCTCTGGTCCGGGGGGGACTATATCAGCAGCTACAGCGTCTACGGCCCCCTGCAGCGCTACTCCCACCAGGCAGAGGAGCTGGAACGGCTGTGCCTGAAGCAGCGGTGGGACGGCGCGCTCAACTACGCCGACCAGCAGCGGCTGGAGCAGTTGAAGAAAAACCTCTCCCCCGCCGCCACCAACTACCGCTTTGAGATCCACGACCAGAGCGGCACGCTGCTCTACTCCAACCTGCCCGACGGAGAGAGCATGGATTCCGCCGCCGCCGTCCAGCTCAGCGAGAATACCCTCACCCAGGGCGAGGATCTGCGCGGCAGCGACTACGTCATCTATGAGTCCGACACGGGCCGCAACATCCTGATGGCCTGCACCGGCGGGACGGAGGACGCCTTCGTCCGCTGCGACCCGGCGGAGACGCCGGGCTGGTACAATCGGTACGGCTGGCTCTCCGACGGGGAGGACTGGCTGGAGTACCACTCCGACCGGGACAGCCGGGTCCAGACCGCCTCCGTCACCCTGCAGGAGGGGGTCCGCTGGCCCTTCACCGTGGAGGACGCCTTCGTGGAGGACGCCCGGGACTATCAGGAATCCCAAACCTACCTGCCCGCCATCGCCGCCGCGGCCGCCGTCACCACGCTGCTTTCGGCGTGGCTGCTCTTCCGTTTCTGCCGGGGGGCCGGCTGGCGCCGGGAGCAGGAGGGACTGTACCTCGACTGGCAGGACCGGGTCCCCTTCGACCTCTATCTGGGAGCCAGCTTCCTCATCCTAATCCTGCTGCTGGGGGCGGGGGACTCGGTGGCCTGGAGCTTCAATCAGGGCTCCGACCGCCCCGCCGCCTATGTGGGGCTGGGCTTCTTCACCGTCCTCATCGACGCGCTGGTCCTGGCCCTGCTCCACACCCTGGCCGTGCGCATCAAGGCCCGGACCCTGCTGCACAACACCCTGATCGGGCGTCTCTGCGCCTGGCTGGGCCGGTTTTTCCAGCCCGTGGCCGCCAACTGGCACGTCACCAGGCGTCCTGTGCTCACCTTTCTGCTCTATGTGCTCATCACCGTGGTCACCATTCCCACCGTAGTGCTGGTGCCGGTGTGGCAGGGCTTCGTGCTGTGGTGCCTGTGCCGCTGGGTCCGCCAGTGGCGTGCCATCCGGGAGGGCACTGGACGCATCGTGGGGGGGGACCCCGACTGCCGCATCAGCACGGACAAAATGTTCCCCGACCTGAAAGAGCACGCCGGGCAGCTCAATGACCTGGGCAGCGCCATCAACACCGCCGTGGACGAACGCATGAAGTCGGAGCGGTTCAAGACCGAGCTCATCACCAACGTCTCCCACGATCTTAAAACTCCCCTTACCTCTATCATCAACTACGTGGACCTGCTGAAAAAGGAGGACATCCCCAACCCCAAGGCCCAGGAGTATATCGAGGTGCTAGAGCGCAAGAGCCAGCGGCTCAAGAAGCTCACCGAAGACCTGGTGGAGGCCTCCAAGGCGTCCGCGGGGACCCTGTCGGTGGTCCGGGAAAGGCTGGGCTTTACCCAACTCCTGGACCAGGCGCTGGGGGAGTACGAAGAGAAGTTCCGGGCCGCCGGCCTCACCCCCATCCTCACCAGTCCCGACCACGAGCTCTGCGTGGAGGCCGATGGGCGGCATCTGTGGCGGGTCATCGACAACCTGCTGGGCAACTGCTGCAAGTACGCCATGCCGGGCACTCGGGTCTATCTGGATGTGAAAGCCTGGGACGGCAGCGTCGCTCTGTCGGTGAAGAATATCTCCAGGAATCCTCTCAACATCCCGCCGGACCAGCTCATGGAGCGGTTCGTCCGGGGCGACGTCTCCCGGACCACCGAGGGCTCCGGCCTGGGGCTGTCCATTGCCCGCAGTCTCACCGAGCTCCAGGGCGGCGCCTTCCGCCTGGATATCGACGGGGACCTGTTCAAGGCCGTGGTGACCTTCCCCGAGTACCGGGAGTCTCTCCCCCAGCCCGGGGCAGAGTAGCGAAAGGACTGCGCCGCAGGGCATTGTGGAGGGGGGCAGGCTGATGTTCCAGCCTGCCCCCTCTCCTTTTACCAGCAGCCAACCCTGAACCGCCGCCAAAGGCAGGGCCGTCTGCCGTTCCCTCCAAAAATCACAATGCAAAAAACGAGAGGTCTTACAGCCCCTTTCAAAGGCTATAAGACCTCTCGTTTTGGTGCGCGAGGCGGGACTTGAACCCGCACGTGCGTAATGCACACTAGAACCTGAATCTAGCGAGTCTGCCAATTCCACCACTCGCGCACACCGCTGCGCCCTGTTCAGCGCGAAAATTATAATACCATGTGCTTATCCGGATGTCAATACCTTCTTCGACTTTTTTGCAAAAAAAGAAAATGGGGAGCGGCAGTGCATCCAGAAAAAATCAGGTTGACAAAAAGAGAAGAGGCCGCTATAATAATCAGGCAGTCTTTTTCTAAAAGGCTGTTTATGCGGCTGTGCTGGAACTGGTAGACAGGCACGTTTGAGGGGCGTGTGTTTCACGACGTACGGGTTCAAGTCCCGTCAGCCGCACCATCAGCAGGACCCTGGAAGCCTTGTGTTTGCAAGGTTTTCGGGGTCTTTCCGTTTTGTCGTTCCTATATGCTTTCTCCCCAGCCTCTAAATAATGTCTACGGAATAAACCTCCAAGCGGTTGATTCGTGCGGCCACTGCCGCATAATTTGATCGGAAGGCAGGGGCAGTTTGCCATCCATCCGGCGGCAGGCGCCAATGGCGTCTCCGCGGATGATCTGCCAATCCAGGTAAAACAACGCACGCCTCCAATCCCGGGGGATACAAAATTAAGCTGTATGAAACGCCTCCGGTGTGATATAGTAGACCCACACAAGGGAATCCTGTATCACATCGGAGGTATTTTTATGTACGACATCATCATTGTGGGCGCGGGGCCGGCCGGCCTAACGGCCGCGCTCTATGCCCGGAGGGCGGGCCACACCGTCCTCATCCTGGAGGGAGGCGTCCCCGGCGGCCAGGCCGCCACTACTCCCAACGTGGAAAACTGGCCGGGCACACCCGCCATCGGCGGAGCCGACTTCGCCATGAACCTGTACCAGCAGGTCCAGGACCTGGGGGCGGAGGTCGCCTTCGCCGCCGTCACCGGCCTGCGGGACGAGGGCGCGGTCAAGACAGTGCTGGCCGGGGAGCAAGCCTTTCAGGGCCGGGCGGTCATCCTGGCCAACGGCGTCCGCCGCCGGAAGCTGGACGTTCCCGGCGAGGAGCGGCTGGCGGGCAGCGGCGTTTCCTACTGCGCCACCTGCGACGGCGGCTTTTTCCGGGGCCGGGATGTAGCCGTGATCGGCGGCGGCAACACCGCGCTGGAGGACGCCGTCTATCTCTCCGCTCTCTGTCCCACGGTATGGCTCATCCACCGCCGGAACCAGTTCCGGGCGGAACGGCACCTCATCGACGCTTTGGCGGGCAAGGACAATATCAAGTTTCTGATGGAGCACCGGGTGCTGGAGATTCGGGGCGAGCACCAGGTGGAGGCTCTGCGCCTGGCCGGGCCGGAGGGTGAGACCACCCTGCCGGTGGCGGGGGTATTCGCGGCCGTGGGCCTCATTCCCGACAACGCCCCCTTCTCCCCTCCGGTGGAGCTGGACCAGGGCGGCTATATCCGTTCCGGCGAGGACTGCGCCACCAACGTGCCCGGCGTGTTCGCCGCCGGGGATACCCGCACCAAGGACCTGCGGCAGTTGGTCACCGCCGCCGCCGACGGGGCCGCCGCCGCCAGCCGGGCGGGGCAGTACCTGGGCCTCCGGTAACCCAAAAACGCGGGGCCCTCAACACCTTGAGGGCCCCGCATTTTTCCCTTCATTCGCCCCGGACCAGAGCCTCTCCCGCGGTGTAGATGTCTCCGGCCCCCACGGTGAGGATCAGGTCTCCGGGCCGGGCCAGCTCCCGCAGCCGGGCGGTCACCTCGGGCAGCGTGGCATAATATTCCGCGCCGGGGATCTGCTCCGCCAGGTCCCGGGAGGAGATGCCGATGTCGTTGGTCTCCCGGGCGGCAAAGATCTCCGCCAGGAGGGTCACGTCCGGCTTTTTCAGCACCTCCGCAAAGTCGTCGAACAGGGCGGCGGTGCGGGTATAGGTGTGGGGCTGGAAGGCGCAGATCACCCGCTCGTACCCCAGGGTGCGGGCGGTATCCAGCAGGGCCTTCAGCTCGCCGGGGTGGTGGGCGTAGTCGTCAAAGACCTCCGCCCCATGGAAGCTGCCCTTGTGCTCCAGGCGGCGGCCCGCCCCCCGAAAGGCGTTCAGCCCCTCCTCCACCGCCCGGGCGGGGACCCCCAGGGCGATGGACGCGGCGGCGGCGGCCAGGGCGTTTTTCACATTGTGAACCCCCGGCACCCGCAGGGATACATGGGCAAAGGTCTCCCCCCGGTACACCACGTCGAAGGCGGGCAGGCCCCTTTCCCAGATCAGACCTGCCGCGTGGACGTCCCCCGCCTCCAGGCCAAAGGTGGTGACGGGGCGGCTCTCCCCCTCCAGGGTGCGCATGGTGTTGGCGTCGTCCCGGTTGGCGATGATGCGCCCGCCCTCGGGCACCCGGTCGGCAAAGCGCCGGAAGGAGTGCTCCACATCCTCCAGATCCTTGAAAAAGTCCAGGTGGTCCGCCTCGATGTTCAGGATGACCGCCACCGTGGGGAAGAAGGACAAAAAGGAGTTGCAGTACTCGCAGGACTCCAGGATGATGGTCTCCCCCCGACCCACCCGGTGTCCCGCCCCCAGCAGGGGCAGAGTGCCTCCGATCATCACCGTGGGGTCCAGTCCGGCGGCCATGATGATGTGGGTGCACATGGAGGTGGTGGTAGTCTTTCCGTGGGTGCCCGAGATGCACAGGGCGTTGCGATAGTGCTTCATGATGGAGCCCCAGGCCTGGGCCCGCTCAAAGACGGGGATGCCCGCCTCCCGGGCAGCGGCGATCTCGGGGTTGACGTCGTGGACGGCGGCGGTGCGGATGACCAGCTCGGCCCCCGCCACGTTCTCCGCCCGGTGGCCTACGGTGACGTGGATACCCAGGGAGCGCAGATGCTCCACTGTGGCGCTGTCGTGCATATCGGAGCCGGTGATGACCATGCCCGCACCGTGGAGGACTTCCGCCAGCGGGGACATGGATACGCCGCCGACGCCCACCAGGTGGGCCCGGCGGCCGGGCTTGATGTAATCGTCAATGTTCAAAACCGTCATGGGGTTTACACACCCTTTGTTTGAGATTATAATGCGGGGGAAATCAAAATATTATATCTCCATTATAGACGTTAGGCAAGTAAAAGATACCAGCGAGAGGGGGAAAACGGGATGGACCTGCCCAACTGGCCGGCCCCGGTGGCGGCGTGCTGCGGCACGCTGCGCCGGGCGGGGTATGAGGCCTGCCCGGTGGGGGGGTGCGTCCGGGACCTGTTGCTGGGCCGCGCCCCCGGCGACTGGGACATCGCCACCTCCGCCCGGCCCGAGGCCGTGACGGCCCTGTTTGAACGCACCGTGCCCACCGGCCTGAAGCACGGCACCGTCACGGTGCTGCTGGGCGGCATGGCCCTGGAGGTCACCACCTTCCGCGGGGAAAGCGGCTACTCCGACGGGCGGCACCCGGACCGCGTCACCTTTGGCGTGGGGCTCCGGGAGGACCTGGCCCGCCGGGATTTCACCATCAACGCCATGGCCCTGGCCCCGGACGGATCGGTGCTCGACCCCTTCGGCGGCCGGGCTGACCTGGCCCGCCGCCTCATCCGCTGTGTGGGAGAGCCGGAGCGCCGCTTTACCGAGGACGCCCTGCGGATGCTGCGGGCGGTGCGCTTCGCCGCCCAGCTCGGTTTTTCCCTGGAGGCGCGGACTGCCGCCGCCCTGGCCTCCTGTGCCCCCCTGCTGGAGCGGGTCTCCGGCGAACGCATCCGCGCCGAGCTGGAGAAGACCCTCCTCTCTCCCCACCCTAGTCTGGCCGCCCTGCCGGTGGAGCTGGGGATGCTGGCGCGCTTCGGGGCCCCCGCCCGGCAGGTGGAGCTGTCGGCTCTGGCGGCCCTGCCCGCCACGCCCGCCCACCGTTGGGGCGCCTTCTGTGCCGCCACGGGGCTGGACATTACCCGGCTGCCGGTGGAGCGGGCTCTGCGCCGGGCGGTACTCCATCCGGAGGACCGGGAGCTGGCCGCCCTGGCCGTCACCGGCCGGGACCTGTACGACCTGGGCCTGCGGGGCGGGGACATCGGCCGGGCCCGCTGGGCCCTGCTGGAGCACGTGCGGGCCCACCCGGGGGACAACCAGCGGGAGTCCCTGCTCTCCTTGGCAAAAGAACGGACCTGACGTCGGTCAGGTCCGTTCTTTTGCCGCCGTTTTCTGAAAAAACCCGGTAAAAAGCTGATAGTCCTCCTCCATTTTAGGCAACAATGGATAAGAATAGTTGTGCAATACCCAGTCGATCACTACGCCCCGGAAGTGCCGGTAGCAGAAGTCGGCCACCCACTCCGGGCTGCGTCCCGAGGCCAGGATGCCCTCCCGCTGGGCCTGGCGGAAGCACTCTACCATGGCTCGCAGCGTGTACCGGGAAGAATCCATGGACTGCGTAGTGGGGTCGGTGATCCGGCGCACATAGTAGCGCCCCGTCAGCTCGCCGCCCTCCTCCTCCATGAACCGGGCATAGGCCGACAGGATGTGCCCCAGGCGCTCCGCCGGCTCGTCCGCCTCATGGCCGCGGAGGGCCGCCTCCATATAGTCATCCAGGGGGGCAAAGCCCTTGTTGAGCAGGGATTCCTTGGAGGGGAAGTGGTGGTAAAAGGCCCCGGTGGTGATACCCGCCTGCTTGCAGATGTCCCGGATGGACACCTTGTCAAAGCCCCGTTCCCGCATGAGGGTCAGAGCCGCCTGGAGAATGTTCCGCTCGGTCTGGCGGGCCTGGGCCTGGCGCCGTTGTGCATAGCTCATGTTTTTTCCTTTCCGGGCGGTTGACATTCGCCCCTCCATGCCCTATAATTACATAACGATGTTATGTGACTATTATAAGACAAGGGCTTTCCCCTGTCAAGAGATGGAGAAGTGATGCTCATATGGCTCCCCGCAAAATCGCGCTGCTGACCGATTCCTGCGCCGATCTCTCCCCCCGACTGGCGGAGGAAAACCACATCCATGTGGTGCCCCTGCACATCCGCTGCGCCGATGGGGAATACCGGGACGGAGTGGACATCCACCCCGCCGACATCTACGCCAGGCTCCGCTCCGGCGAGCTGCCCAAGACCTCTCTCCCCGCCGGGGAGGACATCACCGGCGCCTTCGACCGCATCGCCGCGGAGGGGTACGACGGGGTCATCGCCGTCATGCTCTCCAGCGGCCTGTCCGGCACCTATAATATGACCCGGCTGCTGGCCGAGGAGCGCCGCGATCTGGAAATTAAGGTCTACGACTCGGTGAGCGGGGCCCTGGGTATGGGCATGACCCTGCTCCAGCTTGCCGAGGACCTGCGCTCCGGCGCCTCCTGGCGGGAGCTGACCCACAAGCGGGTACCCTATCTCATCCAGAGCACCTTCCCCTTCTTCTCGGTGGACACCCTGGAGTACCTGCTCAAGGGCGGTCGCATCGGCAAGGTCACCGCCATGGCGGGCACCATGCTCCAGATCAAGCCCCTCATCACCTTCGCCCCCGACGGGCAGCTCCAGTCCATCGCCAAGGTCCGAGGGCGCAGACAGGTTCAGGATAAGCTCATCGACCTGGTGGTCAAATCCTGCGGCAGCCACAAAAAGTACAACCTGGCCGTGGCCAACGGCGGGGCCCCCGAGGAGATGGCCCAGCTCAAGGAGAAGCTGAAGGCCGCCCTGCCCCACTACGACCACGTGTGGGAGGGCGAGATCGACGGCACCCTCAGCGTCTACATCGGCTCCGGCGTGCTGGGCGCCGCGGTACAGGTACTGGACTGAATGGCCCAAAGCGCGGTGCGGCCTTCCGCCCGCAATCGCTGGCACCAGGGAACCCGCCATGGTAAGCTGCACATCGCCCGCGGACCGCGGGCGAGATGTTCCGGAAATTTTCCTTCCGGCGCAAAAACCCCGGAGCGGACGGCGGTCCGCTCCGGGGTTTTCTTCGTTTTTCAGGTCCGTCCGCCGTACTCACTCTACCCGGACGGCGCTGACCGTGAGCGCGCCGTCCCGGCAGTCCACGGCCAGGGTGTCGCCCTGCTCCACCTCGCCGGCGATGATCTTCCGGCTGATGAGGGTCTCCACCGTGTGCTGGAGATACCGGCGCAGGGGCCGGGCGCCGTAGATGGGATCGTAGGCGCTGTCGATGATGTGCTCCTTGGCCCGGTCGGTCAGGTTCACGGTGAGCTGCTTGTCGCTCAGACGCCGGTTCAGCTCGGCCGCCATCAGGTCGATGATGTGGGTGACGTTGTCCTTGGTCAGGGGCTTGTAGAACACGATCTCGTCCAGCCGGTTCAGGAACTCTGGCCGGAAGGACCGCTTGAGCAGCTCGCCGACCTGGTTCCGGGCCTCCTCGGTGATCGCGCCGTCGGGCCCGATGCCGTCCAGCAGGAACTGGGAGCCCAGGTTGGAGGTCAGGATGATGATGGTGTTTTTAAAGTCCACCGTCCGGCCCTGGCTGTCGGTAATGCGGCCGTCGTCCAGGACCTGGAGCAGGATGTTGAACACGTCGGGGTGGGCCTTCTCCACCTCGTCGAAGAGGACCACGCAGTAGGGATGGCGGCGCACGGCCTCGGTGAGCTGGCCGCCCTCCTCATAGCCCACGTATCCGGGAGGGGCGCCGATCAGACGGGACACGGAGAATTTCTCCATGTACTCGGACATGTCGATGCGCACCAGATTCTTCTCACTGTCGAACAGGGCCTCGGCCAGGGTCTTAGCCAGCTCGGTCTTGCCCACGCCGGTGGGGCCCAGGAACAGGAAGGAGCCGATGGGCCGGTCAGGGTCCGCGATGCCGGCCCGGGAGCGCAGGATGGACTCGGCCACCAGGCGCACGGCCTCGTCCTGACCCACCACCCGCTGGTGGAGGATATCCTCCAGGTGGAGCAGCTTCTCCCGCTCGCCCTCCATAAGTCGGCTCACCGGGATGCCGGTCCACCGCTCGATGATGCGGGCGATCTCCTCCTCGGTGACCTTGTCCCGCAGCAGGGAGCGCTCCTTGCCCGCCTGGGCGATCTGCTCCTCGGCCTCCAGTTCCTTTTTCAGCTCCGGGATGCGGCCGTACTGCAGCTCGGCGGCCTTGTTCAGGTCGTACTCCCGCTGGGCCTTCTCCAGATCGGCGTTGGCCTGCTCCAGCTCCTCCCGGAGCTTCTGGACCTTGCCGATGGCGTTTTTCTCGTTCTCCCACTGGGCCTTTTTGGCGTTGAACTCGTCCCGCAGCTCGGCCAGCTCCTTCTGGAGCTCGGCCAGGTGCTCCCGGGACAGGGCGTCGTCCTCCTTCTTAAGGGCGGCCTCCTCGATCTGGAGCTGGATGATCTTCCGCTGGATGACGTCCAGCTCGGTGGGCATGGAGTCGATCTCGGTGCGGATCATGGCGCAGGCCTCGTCCACCAGGTCGATGGCCTTGTCGGGCAGGAAGCGGTCGGTGATATAGCGGTTGGACAGGGTGGCGGCGGCGATGATGGCCCCGTCGGTGATCTTCACACCGTGGAACACCTCGTAGCGCTCCTTTAAGCCCCGGAGGATGGCCACGGTGTCCTCCACCGTGGGCTCGCTGACCATGACGGGCTGGAACCGCCGCTCCAGAGCGGCGTCCTTTTCGATATACTGGCGGTACTCGTTGAGGGTGGTGGCGCCGATGCAGTGGAGCTCGCCCCGGGCCAGCATGGGCTTGAGGAGATTGCCCGCGTCCATGGCGCCCTCGGTCTTGCCGGCGCCCACGATGGTGTGCAGCTCGTCGATGAAGAGAAGAATCCGCCCCTCGGACTTCCTGACCTCACTCAGCACGGCCTTCAGCCGCTCCTCGAATTCGCCGCGGTATTTGGCCCCGGCGACGAGGGAGCCCATATCCAGGGCGAAGATGGTCTTGTCCTTCAGGCTTGCGGGCACGTCCCCCTTGACGATCCGCTGGGCCAGGCCCTCGGCGATGGCGGTCTTGCCCACGCCGGGCTCGCCGATGAGCACGGGGTTGTTCTTGGACTTCCGGCTCAGGATGCGGATGACGTTTCGGATCTCGTCGTCCCGGCCGATGACCGGGTCCAGCTTGTTCTGCCGGGCCCGCTCCACCAGGTCGGAGCCATACTTCTTCAGGGCGTCGTAGGTCTCCTCCGGGTTGTCGGAGGTCACCCTCTGGTTGCCCCGGACGGCGGTGAGGGCCTTCAGCACCCCCTCCCGGGTGATGTTGTAGGTGCGGTACAGGTCCTTCAGGGAGGAGTTGGCGGTATCCAGCAGGGCCAGGAACAGGTGCTCTACCGACACGTACTCGTCCTTCATGGACCCGGCGATGGACTCAGCGGTGCTGAGGGCCTTGTCCACATCCGGGGCAATGTAGATTTTTCCCGCCTCCCGGCCGCCCACGCTCACCCGGGGGAGCTTCTCCACCTCAGCCCGGACGGCGGCCTCAAAGCTGGGCACCGTCAGGCCCAGATTACCCAGAAGCTGGGGGATCAGGCCGTTTTCCTGCTTCAGCAGGGCGTAGAGCAGATGGGCCTGCTCGATCTGCTGGTTGCCGTACTCCTGCGCGATGGTCTGGGCGGACTGGACGGCCTCCAGGGATTTCTGTGTAAATTGATTCAGATTCATAGGTCTGTACGCTCCTTTCGTGGGGCGAAAAATTTGGGATAAAAAATGGGGCGCCGGCCGCGGGCCGGCGCCCCACGCTCTGGGGAACGGACTGTCAACGCTGGGGGGTTACTCAATGGCGATCCTGCGGGTCTCCGGCACGGCGGGGACGGTCTTGGGCAGGTTCAGGGTCAGGATGCCGTTGCTGTAGGCGGCGGTGATGCCGTTTTCGTCGATGCCCGTGACGTCGAAGCTGCGGCGGAAAGAGCCGTACCGGCGCTCCCGGCGGATATACTGGCCTTTCTCGTCCTTGTCCTCCTTCTCCTCCTTGTGCTGGGCGGAGATGGTCAGGATGCCGTCCTTCACATCCAGGGAGATGTCCTCCTTGTCAAAGCCGGGCAGCTCGGCTTCTAAAACGAACTTGTCGTCCGCATCCTTGATGTCGGTGCGGAAGGCGGGAAGATTGGCGCTGCTGTTGCCGAAGAACTTACGCTCAAAGTTGTCGAACACATCAAAGAAATTGTCCTCGTGACGCTCAAACGGAACCATACCAAACATAATGGAAAACTCCTTTCACAATACAAAAGACGATGTTAGCAATCAAATGATTCTTGTGCTAAAACCTGACGTTTTTCATGGCGACCATCCTCTTTCCGGGAATCAAACCCGCCTCCGGGCCATTCCCTTCTCTTTATTTCTGAGCTTAGTATAGTGTGATTCTGTGAACAAATATACAATAAATTATGTCCAGATTGTAAACTTAGCACTCTATACGTAAGAGTGCTAAGTTCGGATTACCTCTTTTCTTTTTTGCTTTGCCGTGCTACAATGTGGTCAATCTTTTCAGGACACGGAGGTCACAGCAATGAGCAATCTGCCGCAGGACCTGGTGCAGATGGGCACCAAACGAAACATCATGCGGGAAATCCGGGAATATGGACTGCTCCGCGCCCGGGAGGTCGGGGCGGAGAACGTGCTGGATTTCTCTCTGGGCAATCCCTCCGTGGCCCCTCCGGCCCAGGTGAACGACACCATCCGGGCCATCCTGGACTCGCCCGAGGGGGCCTCCATCCACGGCTATACCACCGCCCAGGGCGATTGGTCCGTCCGGCAGGCCCTGGCGGACTCCCTGTCCCGCCGCTTCGGCGGGAGCTACGGGCCCGGCGACCTGTACCTGACGGTGGGGGCGGCGGCGGCTCTGTGCTGCTGCTTCCGGGCCCTGGCCTGCCCCGGCGACGAGTTCGTCCTCTTCGCCCCCTTCTTCACCGAATATACCTACTTCGTCTCCGGCAACGGCGGCAAGCCGGTGGTGGTCCCCCCGGACTACGCCACCTTCCAGCCCGACCTGACCGCCTTCGAGTCCGCCGTCGGCCCCCGTACCAAGGGCGTGGTGGTCAACTCCCCCAACAACCCCTCCGGCGTGGTCTACTCCGCCGACACCCTCCGGGCCATCGCCGCCATCCTCCGGCGCAAGGCCGCCGCTTACGGCCACCCCATCTACCTCATCTCCGACGAGCCCTACCGTGAGATCGTCTTTGCCGGCTTCTCCACCCCCTGGCTGCCCGATTTCTACGACGACACTCTGGTGTGCTATTCCTATTCCAAGTCCCTATCCCTGCCCGGTGAGCGCATCGGCTATATCCTGGTCCCCCCCGCCGCCGCGGAGCACGACGCGCTCTATGCCGCCGTCTGCGGGGCCGGCCGGGTGCTGGGCTACGTCAACGCCCCCAGCCTGTTCCAGCGGGTGGCCGCCGCCTGCGACGGGCTCACCGCTGACCTCACCGTCTACCAGACCAACCGGGACCTGCTCTACCACGGCCTGACCGGCATGGGCTACACCTGCGTGGAGCCCGGCGGCACCTTCTACCTGCTGCTCCAGTCTCCCGAGCCCGACGCCGCCGCCTTCTGCCAGCGGGCCCGGGAGTACGACCTGCTCTTCCCCCCCACCGACGACTTCGCCTGCCCCGGCTGGTGCCGCATCGCCTTCTGCACCTCCACCGAAACGGTCCAAAGGGCCCTACCCGTCTTTGAACGGCTGGCCAAGGAATACGGACTGTCATAAAATAAGAAAAACAGAGCCGGACAGCAAGCTGTCCGGCTCTGTTCCTCCGTCTCAGGCGGTTTTCAGGCTCAGTCCGCTGCGGCGCAGCGCCGCCCGCAGGGCGATGCACAGGGGCGGGGCGGCGATGATGGCCACCGCGGCGTTGAAGATGGAGGCGGGGAACTTCAGAGGCAGGGCGGCCAGGGCCACCATGGGCTGGAGCCCCTCCACCAGGACGCCGTCGTAGGCCACGCTCTTGAAGAAGTAGAGGATGTAGTAGGCCACGCAACCCAGCACGGCCCCCAGCAGGCATCTGGGGTAGGCCAGCTTCTCGTCGTTGACATACCGGGCCACCACCAGGCCCGCCACCGTACCCATTAGACCCTTGGTGAGAAAGGTGATCCAGCACTCGGCGGCGTAGAGGGGGTTGGTCAGGTCATAGAGGGCGGAGCCCAGGCCGGAGGCCAAGCCGCCGATGGGGCCCAGCAGCAGGCCCGACAGGCAGCAGACGATGTTGGCCAGGGTGAAGGAGGTCCGGCCTCCGATGGCGATGGGCATGATGATGCGGGCATAGTTGCTGGCAAAGACCAACGCGGTCATCATCCCCAGGAAGGCCAGCTTCCGGGTGGTAAAACGCTGTTTCATAATGCACACTCCCTTGATCGTTTGGTTGCGTTTCTCTCTGCATGTTCCGTGGAAAGAAACCCGGTTGGGTTTCTTCATCGGACCTCATTATAGCAGAAACTGACTATAGTTCAAATGCCAGATTCAGAAAATTTGATAAGGTCAGTTTGGGCCACAGTGGACAGGACCGGCGGGGTGTGCTACAATAAAAACAATATGAATCGCTGACCGGGAGGGGGCGCGGAGAGCAATGGAACTGCAAAGGCTGAAAAAGATCGTGACGGCGGCGCTGATCACCTGGTCCTTTCTGGCCGTAGGCCTGTCAGCGGCTTGGTCTCTGGGGACTCCGGCGGTCCAAACCCTCCGCATCCCCGCCGAGAGCCTCTATTTGGAAGTGGGAGACACGGTGCATCTCCCGGTGGAGGGGACCACCGTCGACGGCAGTCCCGCCTCCGCCAAGGCTCTGGAGCAGCTAGAGCTGTGCTGGCATGCCGACTTCGACGACGGCGTCGCCGTGATTCACGCCACCGGGGCGCTGCACGCCTGCCGCCCCGGCCTGGGGAATGTGTGGGTGGAGAGCCGGGACGGGAGGCTCTCCGCCCGGCCCATTACGGTATACATTCAATAAAAAGAGACGGGGGAGGGCCGATGGCCCTCCCCCGTTTCAGGCTGTCGAAAAAACCTCCTGGAGAAGAGCCTCGCAGAGTTCCGTCGTCCGCAGACGGCGGAAGGAAAGGAAGCTCCGTCATTTTCGGCGACATGCGCGTCGGAAATGACACCTCTCATGACGGACAGGGCGACTTTTCTGCAAGAATCGAGTCCTGTCCGTCATGCATCTCTCTGTCGAAAAAGGCCAAAGGCCTTTTTCGACAAGCTGAGACGGGGGAGGGCCGATGGTCCTCCCCCGTTTTTTGTATCCGCTCAGTACCGGCCCATGTCGGCGGAACGGCCCTCCGTAACATCGGTCCCGAACTCGTAGTCCTTTCCAGGGAGGACGGCGTTGAGGGCGATGCCCGCAATGGCGGCGATGGCCAGCGCGGTCAGAGTGATGTGGGCCTCGCCCACCGCAAAGGTAATGCCGCCGGAGAAGCCCAGACCGCATACCAGGATGACGGCAGCGATGATCAGGTTGCGGGAGTTGGTAAAGTCCACCCGGTTCTCCACCACATTGCGCACGCCGATGGCGGAGATCATGCCGTACAGGATGAAGGACACGCCGCCGATGATGGCGGTGGGGATGGAGTTGACCAGGGCGGCAAAGGCGGGGGAGAAGGACAGCACCACGGCATAGAGCGCCGCCAGCCGGACCACCTTGGGGTCGTAGACCCGGGAGAGGACCAGCACGCCGGTGTTCTCGCCGTAGGTGGTGTTGGCCGGGCCGCCGAACAGGCCGGCCAGGGAGGTGGCGATGCCGTCGCCGATGAGGGTGCGGTGGAGGCCGGGATTCTCGATGAAATTTTCGCCCACGGTGGCGGAGATGGCGGACATGTCCCCGATATGCTCCATCATGGCGGCGATGGCGATGGGGGCCATGACCAGGATGGCGGTCAGGTCAAATTTGGCCACGCTGCCGCTGAATTCGGTGACAAAGGGCTGGAAGCCCAGGAGCTGGGCCTTGGTCACGGCGGAGAAGTCCATGAGGGGGACCAGCTCGCCGGCGGCGTTGACGGCGGTGGCGCCCATGGCGTTGGCGGCGAGGGCCACCAGGTAGGGGATCACCACGCCCAGCAGGATGGGGATGATCTTGATCATGCCCCTGCCCCAGATGTTGGCGACCACGATGACGGCGATGGACAGAATGGCCAGCCACCAGCAGGAGGAGGCGTTGGTGACGGCAGAGGGGGCCAGGGACAGGCCGATGAGGATGATCATGGGCCCGGTGACCACCGGCGGCAGGAAGCGCATGACCTTTTTGACGCCCACAGCCTTGATGACGGCGGCCAGCACCACATACAGCAGGCCGGCCACCACGATACCGCCGCAGGCATACTGGAGCTTCTCGCCCGCCTCCATAGCGGCGTACCGCCCGGCGTCCAGCTTGGCCATGGCCTGGAAGCCGCCCAGGTAGGCAAAGGAGGACCCCAGGAAAGCGGGGACCTTCAGCTTGGTACAGACATGGAAGAACAAGGTGCCGATCCCGGCGAAAAACAGGGTGGTCTGGATGGACAGAGGCAGGCCGTAGCTCTGGACCAGGATGGGGACCAGCACGGTGGCGCCGAACATGGCGAACATGTGCTGCAGGCCCAGGATCAGCATCTTGGGCAGGCCGAGCTGCCGGGCGTCGCGGATGGGTTCATTGGTGTTCATGTCGTCTCTCCTTCTCTCTTCTCTCTTGCGTCTGGCCCGCATTTGGGCAAAAAAAAGACAATCACCACGTGATTGTCAACAAAAACAAGGAGAAAGGGAGGAATCCGCCTCCCGCAGCAGTCGGTCGTTCGTCAGCAGCCCGAACACAAGCATCCTCTCCTTCCCCACATTTCGTTTTATGATACCAGAACCCACAGCCCAATGCAAGAGGGAATTTTTCTTTTTTGTGCTTTTGGCTCCGGGCCCTCCAGGCCGCACAAAAGGGGCCGTCCCCAGTTCCCTCCGGCTTGGCGGTTGTGTTGATTGACTTTTTTTCCGAGACTGGGTAGACTATAGGTAATTTTTATTCATTTTTATCCACTCTGTTTTGCAGGAAAGGACGGATCTGCCTTGAAACAGCCCTTTGTCACTCCGGATCAGCTCCGGGCCATCACCGCCCGCTACCCCACCCCCTTCCACCTCTACGACGAGAAGGGCATCCGGGAAACCGCCCGGAAGCTGCAGGCGGCCTTTGCCTGGAACCCCGGCTTCCGGGAGTATTTTGCCGTCAAGGCCACCCCCACCCCCGCCATTTTGAAGCTCCTCCGGGAGGAGGGCTGCGGCGTCGACTGCTCCTCCCTCACCGAGCTGATGCTCTCCGACCGCTGCGGGTTCACCGGCGGGGAGATCATGTTCTCCTCCAACGAGACTCCGGCGGAGGAGTTCCAACTGGCCGCCAAGCTGGGGGCCACCATCAACCTGGACGACTTCACTCTCATCGACGGCCTCCAGGACGCCATCGGCTATATCCCCGAAACCATCTCCTGCCGGTTCAACCCCGGCGGCGTATTCCAGTTGGGCGCCTCCAAGGAGGGCTTCCAGGTTATGGACACCCCCGGCGACTCCAAGTACGGCTTCACCCGGGAGCAGCTCTTCGAAGGCTTCCGGAAGCTGAAGGCCATGGGGGCCAAGCGCTTCGGCATCCACGCCTTTTTGGCCTCCAACACCCTGTCCAACGACTACTACCCCGCCCTGGCGGGCATTCTCTTTCAGCTCGCCGTGGACCTGGAGCGGGAGACCGGAGCCGACGTGGCTTTCATCAACCTGTCCGGCGGCGTAGGCATTCCCTACCGCCCCGACCAGCCGGAAAACGACATCATGGCCATCGGCGCGGGGGTGCGGGACCAGTACGAGTCCATCCTGGTCCCCGCCGGGATGGGAGACGTGGCCATTTTCACCGAGCTGGGCCGCTATCTGCTGGGCCCCAACGGCTGTCTGGTCACCACCGCCATCCGCGAAAAGCACACCTATAAGGAGTATATCGGCGTGGACGCCTGCGCCGCCAACCTGATGCGCCCCGCCATGTACGGCGCCTATCACCACATCACCGTCATGGGCAAGGAGGACGCCCCCTGCGACCACAAGTACGACGTGGTGGGCTCCCTGTGCGAGAACAACGACAAATTTGCCATTGACCGGCTGCTGCCCCGGATCGACCGGGGAGACCTGCTGGTCCTCCACGACACTGGCGCCCACGGCTTCTCCATGGGCTACAACTACAACGGCAAGCTGCGCTCCGCTGAGCTGCTCCTCCAGGCGGACGGCGGCGTCCGGCTCATCCGCCGGGCCGAGACCCCGGAGGATTACTTTGCCACCATGGTCTTTGACTGACCGCCGCAGGCCCTCCGGCTGCGCTGCTCCGGAGCCCTCTTCCCCCGAAGGGCAGCGCCGCCCGCCGCCATAAGAAATGAAGCCTCCTTTCAAAAGAAAGATTAACTATTAGAAGTC
>NZ_DCJO01000007.1:0-22330 GCF_002320075.1 Intestinimonas sp. UBA1698
GTAGTAGTCCAGGCCGATCTCCCCAATGGCCCTGACCCTGGGGTGGGCGGCCAGGGCGCGGACTTGGTCCAGGTCGGCCAGGGCGGCTCCCTCCAGGTTCTCCGGGTGGAAGCCCACAGCGGCGTAGAGGAAGTCGTACCGCTCGGCCAGGGCCACCGAGGCGGCGGAGGACGCCAGATCACAGCCGGGGCAGACCGCCAGCGCCAGTCCCCGGGCGGGCAGAGCGGCCAGCAGTGCGTCCCGGTCGGGCTCAAAGGCGCCGTCGTAATAGTGGGCATGGGTGTCGAAATACATGGTCTACAGCTCCTGTTGTCGGTTTGTTCCATGATACAATGTTTTTTGGCAGAAAGCAAGGCGGGCCCTGACGAAGGTCAGGGCCCGCCGTTGTTCGGAGGGTCAGAGAAGGGCCAGGGCCCGGCGGCAGGCGGGGCAGACGTTTTTGCCTCGGAAGAGAATCACGTCGGCGGTCTCGCCGCAGAAGACGCAGGAGGGCTGGTATTTGGTCAGGAGGATGCACCCCTCGTCCACGGAGATCTCCAGCGGGTCTTTATCCTGGATGCCCATGGTCCTGCGGAGCTCGATGGGCAGGACGATGCGGCCCAATTCGTCTACGGTCCTTACGATTCCGGTTGCTTTCATAGCGGGAGGTCTCCTTCCATTTTTAAAATCCAAGTATTTTTGGAAACTGTAACCATTCTACAATGAGTTACAAATTATGTCAATCTTTTTTTGGTAAAAATTATTGGAAATTAGGTCAAAACATCAAAAGCCCCCCCACCTGGATATAATGCAATCATACAAAGGGGGCGATCCAGATGACATTTGGGGAAAAGTTGCAAGAGCTGCTGGACTGGCGCGGCAAAAGTCAGTCCAAGGTGGCGGAGCTAGCAGAGGTCTCCCAAAGTGCAATCAGTGATTATGTCAACGGCAGGAGCACCCCTTCGATTGACGCCGCCCGGAGGATTGCCAAGGCGCTGGACGTCTCCCTCTGGACACTGCTCAACGGCGAAGCCCTGGCCGTTGTTTCCATGGACCTGACCGAGCGAGAGCGCCGGCTGGTCAGCGGCTACCGCCGCCTGAACGACGAACAGCGGGCGGCGGTGGACCAGTTGCTCCAGGCCATGGGTCCCGATCCCAAATAACAAAAGAGCCCGCCCCGGTCGGGGGCGGGCTCTTTCGTTGTCCGGTCAGCACAGCTCAAAGCCGGCGGGCACCTTGTCGTCCAGCATCAGCAGGTGGAGCTGCTCCTTGCCGTCGATCTCCTTCACGGCGGAAATGAGCATCCCGTTGGACTCCAGGCCCATCATCTTTCGGGGGGCCAGATTGACGCAGGCCACCAGGGTCTTGCCCACCAGGTCCTCGGGCTCGTAATACTCGTGGATGCCGGAGAGGATTTGCCGGGTCTGGCCCTCGCCGCAGTCCAGGGTGAAGCGGAGCAGCTTCTTGGACTTCTTCACCGCGTCGCACTCCAGCACCTTGCAGGTCAGGAACTTCACCTTGGCAAAGTCGTCGATGGTGATATACTCTGGCTCCTTGGCGTCCTGGGCTGCCTGCTTGGCCGCCTCAGACGCTTTCTCCAGCTCCTCCAGCTCCTTCTTCACGTCGATGCGGGGGAAGAGGTTGTCCCCCCGGCTGACCTGGGCGTCGGCAGGCAGCCGGCCCCAGGTGCCGGCGCTCTCCCAGGTCTGAAGAGAGGCGTCTGCCCCGATCTGGGCAAAGATCTTCTCACAGGTCTGGGGCATAAAGGGGGTGAGCAGCACGGCAGAGATGCGGATGGACTCCAGCAGGTTATACATCACCCGGGCCAGACGGGGGCCGTTGACCTCCAGGTCCTTGGCCAGCATCCAGGGCTTGTTCTCGTCGATATACTTGTTGGCTCGGCCGATGACGGTAAAGACCTCTATCAGGGCATTCTGGAAGGCGTATTTTTCCATCTGGGCCTCGTATTTCTCCCGCAGGCCGGCCCCCAGGGCCGCCAGCTCGTCGTCCAGAGGATCGGCGGTCTGGGCGGCGGGCAGCTTGCCGCCCGGGAAGTACTTGCCCACCATGGACACCGTGCGGGAGACCAGGTTGCCCAGGTCGTTGGCCAGGTCGGTATTGATGCGGGTGATAAGGGCCTCGTTGGAGAAGTTGCCGTCGGAGCCAAAGGGGAACTCCCGCAGCAGGAAGTACCGCAGGGCGTCCACGCCGTAGCGCTCGGCCAGCAGGTAGGGGTCCACCACGTTGCCCTTGGACTTGCTCATTTTGCCGCCGTCCAGCAGCAGCCAGCCGTGGCCGTATACCTTCTTGGGCAGGGGCAGGTCCAGAGCCATCAGGATGGCGGGCCAGATGATGGAATGGAAGCGGACGATCTCCTTGCCCACGAAGTGCACGTCGGCGGGCCAGAACTGGTCAAAGTCGTGGTACTTCTCGTTGTCGTAGCCCAGGGCGTTGATGTAGTTCGACAGGGCGTCGATCCAGACGTACACCACGTGGCCCGGGTCGAAATCCACGGGCACGCCCCAGGAAAAGCTGGTCCGGGAGACGCAAAGGTCCTCCAGGCCGGGCTTGATGAAGTTGTTGACCATCTCGTTGACCCGGCTGCGGGGCTCGAGGAAGTCGGTATCCTCCAGCAGGTGCTGGATGCGGTCGGCGTACTTGGACAGCTTGAAGAAGTAAGCCTCCTCCTCGGCGTCCACCACCTCCCGGCCGCAGTCGGGGCACTTGCCGTCCACGAGCTGGGTCTCGGTCCAGAAGGACTCGCAGGGCTTGCAGTATTTGCCCACGTATTTGCCCTTGTAGATGTCCCCCTGCTCATAGAGCTGCTTAAAAATCTTCTGCACCGACTCCATGTGATAGTCGTCGGTGGTGCGGATAAAGCGGTCGTTGCTGATGTTCATCAGCTTCCACAGGTCCAGCACCCCCCGGGGGCCCTCCACGATGTTGTCCACGAAGGCCTTGGGGGCCAGACCGGCCTCCCGGGCCTTGTCCTCGATCTTCTGGCCATGCTCGTCGGTGCCGGTGAGGAACATGACCTCGTATCCCTGCAGGCGTTTGTAGCGGGCCATGGCGTCGGTGGCCACGGTGCAGTAGGTGTGGCCGATGTGGAGCTTGTCGGACGGGTAATAGATGGGCGTGGTGATATAAAAGGTGTTTTTATCCTTCATCCGGGGTTCCCTCCCTATTGATTTCAGTCTTTCTGGTATCTTCCGGTTGCAGCCGGCGGGGCATTCGCGGGCCCTCCGGCCGGGCGGCGTTGTACTGCAGAAGGACGGTGGTGGCCAGCAGGTAGAGGGCGAAGGCCACAAACAGCAGCAGCATGGACACATCGTGGCGGTCGGCCAGGGTCACCAGGCAGAAATAAACGCCCAGCAGCGAGAAGAAGGAGGCCCGAAAGACCTTGGCGCGCTCAAAGGCAAAGCCCGCCGTAAAGTAGGTGCCCAGCACCGCGGCGATGACGGCAAAGAGCTGGTAGACGTAGTCCAGGATCACCGGGTCGGCGGAGCGGGCCTGATAGGCCGAGATGAGCCACAGACAGCAGGTGTAGGACGGCAGAAGCAGGGCGGCGCTGTACTTGCCGCGGCCCTCCATGCGGTAGTTGTTTTTGCCCACCACGAACAGGCACGCGGCGGATACCAGGCTCATCAGGGCCAGCAGTACCCGGGAGAAGGCCGTCACGTCGTGCCGCAGGTAGAGCAGGAAGGTGAGCAGGCCGGAGGCGGCCATCAAAAAGGCGGCGGCCACCAGGACCGTCAGATACAGGGCGTTGTTGGGGGCGCCGAAGGCCTCGTCATAGCCGCCGGGGAAGACCCGATGGGTGTCCCGGCACAGCACGGCCAGCACGGCGGCCACCACCACGGTCAGGGCGATGAGGGCCCAGGTGGCGGGGGCTCCGGCCACGGGCAGGCCGGTGTCCGGCTCGAAGGCGGTGGAGAGCTCCCAACGGCGCAGGAGGAAGCCCGCCGCTCCGCCCACCACGGCCACGCCGGGAAGCAGGATATCTTTCCGCATGTGTTCAAGTCCTCTCTGAAAAAAGAGTTCAGATCAGTATACCACGTTTTGGGAGGAAGGAAAAGAGGTCCGGCCGACAAGGCGGTCCGGGGCCGCGTCGGAGTGTCCGCCGGGGCCATGAGCCCTGCGCCCGACGCGGGAGGCCCTCAGCCCTGCGCCTCCTGTGCCACCCGCTCCAGATACTCGTCGTAGGTCATCAGACGGTCGATGAGCCGGCCGTCGGCGGTGAAGTCAAAGATGCGGTTGGCCACGGTCTGGACCATCTGGTGGTCGTGGGAGGAGAAGAGCACGTTGCACTTCACCGCCTCCAGCCCGTTGTTGACGGCGGCGATGGACTCCAGGTCCAGGTGGTTGGTGGGCTGGTCCAGCAGCAGCACGTTGGCCCCGGAGAGCATCATCCGGGAGAGCATGCACCGCACCTTCTCGCCGCCGGACAGGACCTTGACGGGCTTGTACACCTCGTCGCCGGAGAAGAGCATCCGGCCCAGGAAGCCCCGCAGATAGGCTTCGTGCTTGTCCTCGGAGAACTGGCGCAGCCACTCCACCAGATTGTCCCCGCAGTCCTGGAAGAACTCGGTGTTATCCTTGGGGAAGTAGGAGAAGGTGGCCGTCTGGCCCCACTTCACGGTGCCCTCGTCGGGCTCCCACTCGCCGGTGAGGATCTTGAACAGGGCGGTGTGGGCGTTCTCGTTCTCGCCCACGAAGGCGATCTTGTCGCCGTGATTTACCGTGAAGGAGACGTGGTCCAGCAGCTTCACGCCGTCCACCGTCTTGCTCACGTCGGTGACGAACAGAATGTCCTTGCCCACCTCCCGGTCGGGGGAGAAGGCCACCCAGGGGTAGCGGCGGGAGGAGGCGGGGATCTCCTCCAGGGTGATCTTCTCCAGCAGCTTCCGGCGGGCGGTGGCCTGCTTGCTCTTGGACTTGTTGGCGGAGAACCGGGAGATGAACTCCTTGAGCTCCTGGGCCTTCTCCTCATTCTTCTTGCTCTGGTTCTTCATCAGGTTCTGCATGAGCTGGGAGGCGTCATACCAGAAGTCGTAGTTGCCCACGTACATTTTGATCTTGTTGTAGTCGATGTCCACGATGTGGGTGCAGATGGTGTTGAGGAAGTGCCGGTCGTGGCTGACCACGATGACGGTGCCCTCGAAGTCCAGCAAAAAGTCCTCCAGCCAGTTGATGGCGTTGATGTCCAGGTTGTTGGTGGGCTCGTCCAGCAGCAGGATATCCGGATTGCCGAACAGCGCCTGGGCCAGCAGCACCTTCACCTTCAGCCGGCCGTCCACGTTCTCCATCACGTCATAGTGCATGGACACCGGGATGCCCAGGCCCTGGAGGATACGGCTGGCGTCGGATTCGCTCTCCCAGCCGCCCAGCTCGGCGTATTCCTCCTCCAGCTCGCAGGCGCGGATACCGTCTTCCTCCGTCATGTCCTCCTTGGCGTAGAGGGCCTCCTTCTCCTTGCCGATGTCGTACAGGCGCTGGTTGCCCATGATGACCGTGTCCATGACGGTATAGGCGTTGTAGGCGTTCTGGTCCTGCTTGAGCACCGACATGCGGGTCTTGGGCAGAATGGACACCTCGCCGGAGGTGGGCTCCAGCTCGCCGGAAAGGATCTTCAGAAAGGTGGATTTCCCCGCGCCGTTGGCGCCGATGATGCCGTAGCAGTTCCCCTTGACGAACTGCAGGTCCACGTGGGAAAAGAGGGGCTGGCCGCTGTACTGGAGGCCCAGATCGGAAACAGTGATCATGTCGTACTCCTTTTTATATAGAAATCATCATTCGAAGAGGTATTATATCATAACAGCGGAGGAAATCCTAGAGAAAAATTGGACAAGTTCCGGGGATTGTGGTATATCTGAAAGCAGCTTTTTGAGAAAAGGAGGGGGGCATATGGAGAGCCTGTTCCGCTGCCCCGTCTGCGCCGCTCCCCTGGACCGGGGGGAGCGGGCCTACACCTGCCCCAACGGGCACAGCTACGATATCGCCCGGGAGGGATACGTGCATCTCCTCCCCGCCAACCGGAAGCACGCCCGGGACCCCGGGGACGACAGGGATATGGCCGCCGCCCGGAACCGTTTTTTGTCCGGGGGGTGGTACGCTCCCCTGCGGCGGACCCTGTGTGAGCTGGCGCTGGAGTGCCTGGGGGAGACGGCGGCTCCGGCGGTGCTGGACTCCGGCTGCGGCGAGGGGTATTACACCGCCGGGGTGTACCGGGCCCTGATGGAGACCGGCCGTCCGGTCCGGATGGCGGGGGTGGACCTGTCGAAGCCCTCCCTGCGCTGGGCGGCCCGGCGGGAGAAGAACGCCGAGTTTGCCGTGGCGTCGGTGTACCATCTGCCGGTGGCGGACGCCTCGGCGGACCTGCTGCTCAACTGCTTCTCCCCCCTGGCTCTGGAGGAGTTTCGGCGGGTGCTGCGGCCCGGCGGGACCTACCTCTATGTGGTGCCCGCCGCCCGGCACCTATGGGAGCTCAAGCAGGTGCTGTACGACGCACCCTATCGGAACCGGGAGGCCGAGACGCCCTATGAGGGCTTGGAATATCTCGACATCGTGCCCGTGACGGCGGCGCTGGACCTGCCCGACCGGGAGACTCTGGCGGACCTGTTTCGCATGACCCCCTACTACTGGAAGACCCCCAGGGCGGGAGCGGAACGCCTGGCCGCCCTGGACGGCCTGCGGGTGACGGCAGACTTCCGGGTCCACGTGTTCCGGCGGAGGAAAGGGGCCGGCCGTCGGTCCGGAGCCGGGCTTGCGCAACGGGCCGGACTGTGATATAGTGGTCGCGCGAACTGCGCCGGGCCGGGCCCGGCGGTTGGATTTGAGGTCGCGCCCCGGAGCGCGGGCGTTTGGGTACGAAAGGGAGTTTCGATGCCTGTGGGAGACCTTGAATCAGGCAAATCGAAATGGAAAGGACTTTTGCACCCATGGAAATCAACGGTGAGCAGGTCAACGAGGTCGTGCGCTACGACCAACTGGAGCTATCCCCCGAACTGATGAGGGCCATTGAAAAGAAGGGCTACGTCCAGGCCACCCCCGTCCAGGGCGGGGCCATCCCCTATTTTATGGAGTGGAGGGACGTGATCGCCAAGGCCCCTACCGGCACTGGCAAGACCTTTGCCTTCGGCATCCCCATGGTAGAGCACGTGGACCCGGCGTCGGACGCCGTCCAGGGCCTGGTGCTGGCCCCCACCCGGGAGCTGGCCATCCAGATTATGGAGGAGCTGCGGGACCTGTGTGAATTCAAGGAGGGGGTCCGGGCCGTGGTGCTCTATGGCGGACAGCCCATCGAAAAGCAGATCACCCAGCTCAAGAAAAAGCCTCAGATCGTGGTGGCCACCCCCGGCCGCCTGATGGACCACATGAAGCGCCGCACCGTCCGGCTGGATCAGGTCCAGACCGTGGTGCTGGACGAGGCCGACCGGATGCTGGATATGGGCTTCATCCACGACGTGACCCGCATCCTGGACCAGATCAAGTCCCGGAAGAACCTGGGCATGTTTTCCGCCACCATCTCCCGGGAGGTGATGGATATCTCCTGGGTATACCAGAGGGACCCGGTGGAGATCGTGGTCCGGGCCGACGAGCAGAACAAGCCGGACATCCAGCAGTACCGCATCGCCGTGGACCGGGGGGAGAAGGTGGACATCACCGTCAAGCTGCTGGAGGCGGGCAGCTACGAGCGGGCCATCGCCTTCTGCAACACCAAGAATATGACCGACCGGCTGGCCGGCCTGATGAAGATGAAGGGCATCTCCGCCGAGGCCATCCACGGTGACATCCAGCAGCGGGTCCGGGAGCAGACCCTGAAC
Source organism: Intestinimonas sp. UBA1698 (assembly GCF_002320075.1). NCBI lineage: Bacteria > Bacillati > Bacillota > Clostridia > Eubacteriales > Intestinimonas > Intestinimonas sp. UBA1698. The sequence continues at coordinate 7,803 of NZ_DCJO01000007.1, forward strand.
AAGTTCCGCAGGGGAGAGCTTCGGGTGCTGGTGGCCACCGACGTGGCCGCCCGGGGCCTGGACATTGACGACGTGGACGTGGTGTTCAACTACGACGTGCCGGACGAGAACGAGTATTACGTCCACCGCATCGGCCGCACCGGCCGGGCCAAGCGTCACGGCGTGGCCTACACCCTGGTGTCCACCATCACCGAAGAGATGCGCATGGACGACATCCAGAAGACCACCAAAAACGAGGTGGCTCGCCTGAAGTATGAAAAGGGCGTTCTGCTGGAGGTCGAGGGGAAATAGGGCTGGATTTTAAGGATTTTTAATCTTTTCTCTCTGGTTTTTTTCATCCTTGGGCCGTATACTGAATATAAATGAAGGAGGGGTTGCTATGAACGAACCGAAAAAGCTCTATCGCCTGGACCATGGGATGCTGGCCGGCGTCTGCGGCGGCGTGGCCGAATATTTTAACATGGACCCCAGCCTGGTGCGGCTGTTGTGGGTGGTGCTCACCGTCGTCAGCTTCTCGCTGGGCTTCTGGGTCTACCTCATCGCCGCCATCATCCTGCCCAGAAAGAGCGACGTCTACCCCGGCTATTGAACGCCGGGGCCGGCTCCGGGCGCTGCATGCCAGCGCCCGGAGCTTTTTGCGCCCGGCCTGGTTTTTCACGGGCCAAACGTGTTATACTAATTTTCTATCGGACTGGAGCATGATGCGGAAGAAGGGCGCTGTCCTCAAAAGGGACGGGAGGAGGCCGGACGGTGAGCTATTATGACAAGGTATATGCCCTGGTGCGGCAGATTCCGCCCGGCCGGGCGGCCACCTACGGCCAGCTCGCCCTGATGACGGGCAGCCCCCGGGCCTCTCGGGCGGTGGGCTACGCCATGGCGGCCTGTACCGACTCCGCCATTCCCTGCCACCGGGTGATGGCCCGGGACGGCGTCATCCGGGAGCACGCCTTTGGCCCTGGGGTCCAGCGGGCCATGCTGGAGGCGGAGGGAGTCCCCTTCACCCCCGACGGGCGGGTGGATTTGGCCCGCTGCCGCTGGGACGGTCGGTGACCGGGTGAAATGCCGGGCAAAATCGGCGGGTTTTCCTTGCGTTGGGGAGGACTTCGTGATAGAATTTCGTACTAGAAAGCATTGCCAAGGAGAATGAAACCGATATGATTGACTTCCGAACGCCGCAGCCCTCGGACAAAGCCTGGGTGGACGCCCTGCTGGCCCAGGCGGACTACCGGGGCTGCGACTATAATTTTACCAACCTGTTTGTCTGGAGCCGGGCCTATGGCCAGGAGATCGCCCAGGTGAACGGGTTTCTGGTCACTCATCTGTGCGGACGGATGGGGTGCAGCTACATGTATCCGGCGGGCAGCGGCGACTTGGCCGCCGCCATCGACATCCTGGCCCGGGAGGCCGACGAGCGGCGGCAGCCCCTGCGGCTGGTCTGCCTCACCACCCGGCAGATGGAGGAGCTGGACCGGCTCATGCCCGGCCGCTTTGCCTATGAGGCCGACCGGGACGGCTTCGATTACCTCTACGACATCGACCGCCTGGCCGATCTGACCGGCAAAAAGCTCCACGCCAAGCGCAACCACATCAACCGCTTTATGGACAATAACCCCTCCTGGGTCTATGAGGAAATCACCCCCCAAACCCTGCCCGAGTGCCTGGAAATGGATCAGGAGTGGTATCGGCGCAGCATGGTCCGGGAGGGCGCCGCCGAAGAGCGGGACCTGGGCGACGAGGGCATCGCCCTGCGCACCGCCATGGACCATTACCACGCTCTGGGCCTGGAGGGGGGGCTCATCCGGGTGTACGGGGAGGTAGTGGCCTTTACCATGGGGGACCGCCTCAACTCCGACACCTACGACGTCCACTTTGAGAAGGCCTACGGCGAGCTCCAGGGGGCCTACGCCATGATCAACCGGGAATTTGCCCGGTGGGTCCGGGCCAAGCACCCCAACGTCCGGTACCTCAACCGGGAGGACGACATGGGGGTGGAGGGCCTGCGCAAGGCCAAGGAATCCTACTACCCCGACCGGATGGTGGAAAAATACGCCGCGACCCAGCGGTAGAGCGCGGCAGAGAAAGAAGGTGACCCCATGATCGAGATCAGACCCGCCCGCCCCGGGGAGGAGACCCGGCAAAAGGAGCTGTGGAAGCTGTCCTTTGGGGACGACGACGCCTATATCGACTATTTCTATACCCACCGGCCAGCCGGTGTGGAGACCCTGGTGCTGCTGGAGGACGGGGCCCTGGAGACCATGGTGGCCCTCTTCCCCGTCACCCTGTCTCTGCCGGACGGAGCCCAGGCCAGCTCGGCGTACATCTATGCTCTGGCCACCCACCCCGGGGCCCGGAAGAAGGGCTTCGGCCGGTTTATCCTCAACTATGTAGATTTTTACCTCCAGGAGAAAAAGCTGGACTGCGTCACCATCGTTCCCGCCGAGGCCAGCCTCCACCGCTTCTTCGCCGCCGCCGGCTTCTCCGAGTGCTTTGCCACCCGGAAGGTGGAGCTGCTACAGTACATGGCCCGGCGGAACTGCGCGGGGGACACCCTCGCCCCCGCCGATCCGGAGACGTATAACCGGGTGCGGGAGCGGCTGCTGGAGGGGACCTTCCGGGTCTCCTATGCCGACGGCGCCATCGGCTACCAGGAGGGGTTGTCCCGGATGGCCAACAGCGGACTTTATCTGCTGAACGTGAACGGCACGCAGGGCTGCGCCGCCGCCGAATACCTCAACGAGGACTCGGTGCTGGTCAAGGAGCTGATTATCCCAGCTCCCGCCATGGCCGGGGCGGCCGCCCTGTTGGCCCGGGAGCTGCCCGCCGTCCGCTATCATCTGCGCACGCCTCCCTTCTGGGATGGGCTGCCCGGCAGCTATTTGCAGGCGTTTGGCATGGTCAAGTGGTACAACTCGGAGCTGGAGGCCGCTTGGCGCAACGAGCGGAAGGGCTATATGGGCCTGGGATTCGACTGAGAGGCCCCCGGCGGCCGGAAACGGGCACACGGACGGAGGGGCAGCGGCGGACCGACGCAAGGGCGTAGGTCCGCCGCTTTTGCAATGTAAAGCGTCAAAAAATGCGCTGCCCTCAAAAGTGCCTCTGACACGAGGACAGAAAACTGGTTTTGTGTTTTCAAACAGAAAACCATTGCAGGACATGAAGGATTTAGCATCAATTTGAAAAGCACAACACCTTGACGGAGAAGTAAGAATAGTATAAAATATGAAAATCGGCAACACCTTGACAGCCGCCCGCGGACCCCTGCCCAGACGTCCGGTGCGCGGCTGTCCGCTTGTGGAGGCATGGGCGCGGAGCGTCCAAACAGAAAGAACGAATTGTAGGAAGTGAAAAAATGGCAAAATATCTGGTGAAACGGGTATTGATGGCGCTGCTGACGGTATTTCTGGTGGCGACGCTGACCTTTTTCCTGATGAACGCGGCGCCGGGTAATCCGTGGCTGGCGGAGAAAACGCCGCCGCAGAGCGTCATCGACGCGCTGAACGAGAAATACGGGCTGGATAAGCCGCTGCCGGAGCAGTACATCCGGTACATGAGCAACCTGCTGCAGGGAGACTTCGGCACGTCGATCAAGATGTCGAAGAACCGGCCGGTGCTGGAGATGATTATGGAGAAGTTCCCCATCTCCGCCAAACTGGGCATCGTGGCGGTGGCCTGGGCCACGCTGGTGGGGGTGCCGTTGGGGTGCCTGGCGGCGTACCGGCGGGGGAAGCTGACGGACAGCATCCTGCGGGTGGTGTGCACGCTGGGCGTGTCGCTGCCGGCCTTTGTGGTGGCCAGTACGCTGATGGTGGTGTTCTGCGGGGGTGTGGAGGCGCTGCACTTCTTCCCGAACACCTTCTCGGAGGCCAACGGCATCCGGGGCTATATCCTGCCGTGCCTGTGCCTGGGGCTGTATCCCATGTGCTACATTGCGCGGCTGACCCGGTCGTCCATGCTGGACGCCATCAACCAGGAGTATATCAAGACAGCGCGGGCCAAGGGCCTGAAGACGGCACCCATTATCTTCAAGCACGCGCTGCGCAACGCGCTGATCCCAGTCATTACTTACCTGGGCCCCCTGACCGCCTTTACTCTGTGCGGCGGCTTCGTGGTGGAGAAAGTGTTCAACATCCCCGGTCTGGGCCGGTCCTTCGTGCAGTCGATCACGGCGCTGGACTACCCGATGATTATGGGGACGGTCATTTTCCTGGCGACCTTTATCGTACTGATGAATCTGGCGGTGGACATCCTTTATAAGGTGGTAGACCCGCGTATCAATCTGGCCAAGGGGGTAGACTGACCAATGGCGGACTATAAAAACAAGCCTCGCTTTGGCTCTCTGCAGCCCGACGTGGAGGATATCCTGCACTGGAACGACCTGACCGACTCTGACTTCTCCAAGGCCAGCGCGGCGGAGAAGGAGGACTTCATTCAGCAGCGCAAAAGCGTGTCGTACTGGGCGGACGCGTGGCGGCGGCTGCGGAAGAACACGGTGGCCATGGTGGCGCTGTGCGTGCTGGTGGCCATCATGCTGTTCGCCTTTGTGGGCCCGATGGTGGTGCCCTACGGCTATGACCAGTTCAACAAGGGCGCGGAAAACCTGCACCCGTGGCATACGAGCCTGGAGGACCAGGCCAAGCTGGCGGAGGCGCTGAACACCAAGGACCCGGAGCAGGCCGTGGAAGAGGCCCGGGCCAAGGCGGAGGCGGAGGGCAGGCCCTTTACCGCGGTGGACGCGGCGGTGGTGCGCGCCAACGCCAAGGCGTCCAGCACCTACACGGACGAGGAGGGCAATGTGCTGTCCGGAGACGAGCTGGAGTCTTATCTGCGGCATGAGCTGGGAATCAAGACCCACCTGTTCGGCTACTCCAACAAGGAGCTGGAGCGGAAGGCGGCGGGGGAGTCGGTGTTCCCCCACGTGTTCGGCACGGATAAATTCGGGCGGGACATCATGGTGCGCGTGATGGTAGGCACCCGGGTGTCCATGCTGGTGGGTGTGTGCGCGGCGCTGCTGGTGCTCATCATCGGGGCGACGTACGGGTCCATCTCGGGCTACTTCGGCGGCAAGGTGGACGCGGTGATGCAGCGGATCGTGGAGGTCATCTACTCGGTCCCCGAGGTGCTGGTTATCCTGCTGCTGTCGGCCATGCTGGGCGAGGCCATCAAGGCCTACAGCGGGCCGGGCTCGGCCTTTGTGGCCACCATGGGGGCCAACCTGATCTCCATGTTTATGGCCTTCGGCATGCTGTACTGGGTGGGCATGAGCCGCATCATCCGCGGCCAGGTCCTCCAGGTGAAGCAGCAGGAGTACGTCACCGCCGCCCGGGCCCTGGGCGCCTCCAGCGGCCGGATCATCAAGCGGCACCTGCTGCCCAACTGCATCGGGCAGTTGGTGGTGACCACCTGCCTGCAAATTCCCTCCGCTATCTTCCTGGAGTCCTTCCTGTCCTTCCTGGGCGTGGGCGTTTCGGCGCCCATGACCAGCCTGGGGTCCATGGCATCGGAGGCGCTTCAGGGCATGTATTCCTATCCATACCGGCTGTTTTTCCCGGCCATCATCCTCAGCGTCATGATCCTCTCCTTCAACCTGTTCGGAGACGGCCTGCGGGACGCTCTGGACCCGAGACTGAAGAAATAAGGAAGGAGGAGACGACATGGAATCGAATATCAATACAACGCAGGAGCAGAAGTCCGGCAAGCTGCTGGAGGTCCAGGACCTGCGGGTCTCCTTCTTCACGCCTGCGGGCGAAGTGAAGGCGGTCGGCGGGATCAGCTATGATCTGAACTATGACGAGGTCATGGGCATTGTGGGCGAGTCAGGCTCGGGCAAGAGTGTGGAGGCGTACTCCATCATTGGCCTTCTGCAGTCCCCGGGCAAGGTGATCGGCGGGTCCATCACCTTCGAGGGCCAGGATGTGCTGGCCAAGACGAAGGAGGAGATGACGGACTTCCGGGGCCGGGAGGTGGCCATGATCTTCCAGAACCCCATGACCTGCCTGAACCCGGTGTATACGGTGGGCAACCAGCTCATCGAGGCGCTGCGGGCCCACGACAAGAGCATCTCCAAGGAGGACGCGTCGAAGCGCGCCATGGAGATGCTGGAGCTGGTGGGGATCAACAACGTGGCCAAGCGGATGAAGCAGTACCCCCACGAGTTTTCCGGCGGCATGCGGCAGCGGGTGATGATCGCCATGGGGCTGATCTGCCACCCCAAGCTGCTGATCGCGGACGAGCCGACGACGGCGCTGGACGTGACCATCCAGGCACAGATCCTGGAGTTGATGAAGGACCTGCAGAAGAAGACCCACATGGGGATCATCTTCATCACCCATAACCTGGGTGTGGTGGCGGAGATCTGCGACAAGGTGAGCGTGATGTACGCCGGCAAGATCGTGGAGCAGGGTCCGGTGGACGACATTTTCTACCGGCCCAGCCATCCGTATACGGTAGGGCTGCTGCGGTCCATGCCCCGTGTGGACGCGGAGAGCTACGAGCGGCTGATCCCCATCGAGGGCACGCCGGTGGACATGCTGAACCCGCCGGAGGGGTGTCCGTTCGCGCCGCGGTGCGAGCACTGCATGAAGATCTGCCTGAAGCAGATGCCTCCCTATGTGGAGATCGGGGAGGACCACCGGTCGGCCTGCTGGCTGCGGGTGCAGGAGTGCAAGAAGGGTGAAAAGCTGGGCGCCGAGGGCGGCGCGCTGGATAAGACGGCCCCCGATACCAAGGCAGAGGAGGGCACGGACCATGAGTGAGAACAAGATCCTTCTGGAGGTCCAGGACCTCAAGAAGTATTTCCCGGTGAAGGGGACGAAGGGCCCCGGGGTACAGGCGGTGGAGAGCGTGTCGCTGTTTATTCACCGCGGTGAGACGCTGGGCTTGGTGGGCGAGTCGGGCTGCGGCAAGACGACCCTGGGCCGCACCATCCTGCGGCTGCATGAGCCCACGTCGGGCAAGATCATCTACGATGGGGAGACCATCTTTGAGCGGACGCTGGACGCCGCCGGCAAGCCGGTGGGACAGAAGGTGGCGGTGAACATGCTGCCCTACCGGCGGAAGATGCAGATCATCTTCCAGGACCCGTCGGCCTCCCTGGACCCCCGCATGACGGTGGGAGAGATCATCGGCGAGGCCCTGGATATCCACAAGCTCTACGGCAGCAAGCAGGAGCGGACCGACCGGATCAAGGAGCTGCTGGGGCAGGTGGGCCTGAACACGGAGCACGCCAACCGCTACCCCCACGAATTCTCCGGCGGCCAGCAGCAGCGGGTGGGCATCGCCCGCGCGCTGGCGGTGAAGCCGGAGTTCATCGTGTGCGACGAGCCCATCTCGGCGCTGGACGTTTCGATCCAGTCCCAGGTGGTGAACATGCTGGAGGACATGCAGCAGGACCTGGGCCTGACGTATCTCTTCATCGCCCACGACCTGAGCGTGGTGCGGCACATCTCCAACCGGATCGGCGTGATGTATCTGGGCTGTCTGGTGGAGCTGGCGGAGAGCTATGAGCTGAACCGGCACCCCCTGCACCCGTATACCAAGACGCTGCTGTCTGCGGTGCCGGTGCCGGACCCGGAGGTCTCCCGGTCGCGGCAGCGGATCGTGCTGGAGGGCGACATCCCGTCTCCCATGAACCCGCCTACGGGCTGCCGGTTCCATACCCGGTGCCCGTATGCCACGGACAAGTGCAAGCAGGCCGTTCCCGAATTCAAAGAGCACGCGCCGGGCCATTGGGCGGCCTGCCATCTGCTGGGGTAAAGCGGCGGGAGCTCCTGCGGACAACCTCTATGTAACACTTTTGAAACATTTGCTTTACAAGTGCGTCACATGTGTGCTATAATGCCAATACTCCCGGGAGTCTGATTTTTCCAGGAGTCAATGGCGTATACGCCATTTTTCTGTCCTGTCAGACAGGACAGAAGCCCTTTCCCCGCGGTATCACGCCTGCATAGGCTTATAGATGATACAAAATCAATCAGGAGGTATTGAAATGAAGAACCGTAAGAGACTGCTTGCCCTGGCTCTGGTAGGCGTCATGTCTCTGGGCATGCTGCTGTCCGGCTGCGGCGGCACCAGCGCTCAGAGCCCCTCGCCCTCTCCGTCCGCCTCGGCTCCCGCCGAGAGCACCCCGGCCGAGGGCTTCGACATGGCGGTGTGCATCGCGTCCGAGCCCCAGACCATCGACCCCGCTCTGAACTCCGCCGTGGACGGCGCCATCATGACCCAGCATATGTTTGAGGGCCTGATGAAGTGGGTCGACAGCGGCAACCCCGTCAACGACAAGGGTAACATGAACTACGCCGCGCTGGCGGCCGGCCAGGCCGAGAGCTATGAGAAGACCGACAACGGCGACGGCACGGTGACCTACACCTTCAAGATTCGCTCCGACGCCAAGTGGTCCGACGGCCAACCCGTCACCGCCAACGACTTCGTGTACTCCTGGCAGCGCCTGGCCAACCCCCTGACCGCCGCCGATTACTGCTACATGATCGACATGGTGCAGGGCTACGCCGCGGTCAACGCCGGTGAGGCCGACCCCACCACCCTGGGCGTCTCCGCTCCCGACGAGAGCACCTTCGTGGTCAACCTGACCTACGACTGCCCCTACTTCCTGGAGATCTGCGCCTTCCCCGCCGCCTTCCCTGTCCGTCAGGACATCATTGAGGCCTATGGCGATACCTGGACCACCGACGACAACTCCAGCCACTATATCTCCAACGGCCCCTGGAAGCTGGCCGAGTGGGTTCATGATTCCTACATCAAGATGGTGCCCAACGAGTACCACTATGATGCCGCCAACCTGGGCCCCAACTCTCTGACCTTCCAGCTCATGGAGGATCAGAACTCCATGCTGGCCGCCTACCGTTCCGGCGACCTGCAGTTCATCGAGGATATGCCCGTGGATGAGATCGCTGGACTGCTGGCTTCCGGCGAGCTGAACATCGTGGATTATATCGGCACCTACTATGTCTGCTATCAGACCCAGGCCGCGCCCTTTGACAACGCCCTGGTCCGCCAGGCCTTTACTCTGGCCATCGACTCCAAGTATATTGTGGAGCAGGTAACCCAGACCGGCCAGGTGCCTGCCACCGGCTTTGTGCCCGCCGGCATCTATGACGCCGATCCCAACGGCGATGACTTCCGCACCGTGGGCGGCGACTACTGGGACGCCCCTGTGGACGACGCCACCTACCAGGCCAACTGTGAGAAGGCCCGCCAGTTGCTGGCTGAGGCCGGCTATCCCAACGGCGAGGGCTTCCCCACCGTGACCTACCTGTATAACACCTCCGACGCCCACAAGGCCGTGGGCGAGGCCCTGCAGCAGATGTGGCAGGAGGAGCTGGGCGTCACCGTGCAGCTCCAGAACCAGGAGTGGAACGCCTTCCTGGAGACCCGTAAGAAGGGCGAGTACCAGATCGCCCGCAACGGCTGGATCGCCGACTACAACGATCCCTGCTCCTTCCTGGATATGTGGTACACCGGCGGCGGCAACAACGACGCCCAGTACTCCAACCCCGAGTACGACGCCATGATCGACGCGGCCAAGGCCACGTCTGATCCCGCCGAGCGCATGAGCTACTTCCACAAGGCCGAGGACATCATCATCGGTCAGGATTGGGCGCTGGGCCCCATCTACTTCTACACCCAGAAGTATATGATGGCCGACGACATCAGCGGCGCCTTCTACACCCCCCTGGGCTACTTCATCTACGGCTACTGCACCAAGGGCTGAGCCTTTACCGACAAAACGAGACCGCGCCGTTCGGCGCGGTCTCGTTTTGCCTTTATGCAGGGTGACCATTTTATACGGACATTCATGCATATTCCTTTGCATTTGCATAAAATTGCAGTAATATGAAAAAAGGCTTGAATATTTGCGAGAGATGCTGTATAATCATCCGCATAGGAAAAGCCAAAGGCTGAAAGGAAGAGGATAGGAATGAAACAGATGAAAAAGGTGCTCTGCCTGGCTCTGGGCCTGGCTATGAGCCTGTCTCTGCTGGCCGCCTGCTCCGGCGGCGGCAGCGCATCTCCCTCCCCCAGCGCCAGCGCCCCCGCACCCTCCGCCAGCGCTCCCGCCGAGAGCGGCTTGACCACCGTGGAGGCCGGCAAGCTTCACATGTCCACCAACGCCGCCTTCCCTCCCTATGAGATGGTGAAGGACAACGGTACCTTCGAGGGCATTGATGTTGAGGTGGCAGGCGCCATTGCCGAGAAGCTGGGCCTGGAGCTGGTGGTGGACGACATGGGGTTTGACGCCGCCCTGCTGGCCGCTCAGAACGGCCAGAGCGATATCGTCATGGCCGGCGTCTCCGTTACTCCGGACCGTCAGGAGGTCATGGACTTCTCCGACAGCTACGCCACCGGCATTCAGGTGGTCATTGTCAAGGAGGGCTCCGACGTGACCATGGACAATCTGGGCGAGAAGATGATCGGCTGCCAGAAGGCCACCACCGGTTACCTCTACGCCTCCGATACCCCGGAGAACGGCGGCTACGGTGAGGACCACGTCATCGCCTATGAGACGGGCGCTCTGGCCGTGGAGGCCCTGAAGAACGGCCAGGTGGACTGCGTCATCATCGACAACGAGCCCGCCAAGGCCTATGTGGCCGCCAACGAGGGCCTGACCATCCTGGAGACCCCCTGGGTGGAGGAGGACTACGCCATCGGCATGAAGAAGGGCAACACCGCCCTACTGGAGGCGGTGAACGCCGCCATGACTGAGCTGAAGGCGGATGGTACCTTCCAGGCCATCGTGGATCGGTATATCACTGCGGACTAAAAGGGAACGTTGAGGCGGCGACTCCCGGGCTGCGTTCCGGGAGCCGCCTTTCTCACGTTTCTTCCACTGCTGAGGAAGAGAAAGGAGAGCGTCTATGGGTACTCGGTTCATAGAGTTCCTGGACTGGTTCAGCAGGGGGTTCAGCCGGGCCTTCCTTGAAGGGGACCGCTGGAAGCTCTATCTTAAGGGAATGGGAATCACCCTGGAACTTACCATTACCGCCCTGGTTATCGGCGTCATTCTGGGCGTGCTGGTGGCGGTGATCCGTACCGCCCACGACCAGCAGCGCGTGGGCAGCAAGAATCTGGCGCTGGGGATTTTGAACGCTTTGTGCAAAGTGTATACCACTGTCATTCGGGGCACCCCCATGATGGTCCAACTGCTCATTTGGGGCTTTGTCATTTTTAAGACCAGCCGGAACCACACCATGGTGGGGATTCTGGGTCTGGGGATCAACTCGGGGGCCTATGTGGCGGAGATCGTCCGGGGCGGCCTCATGTCCGTGGACGTGGGGCAGAGCGAGGCGAGCCGATCTTTGGGGCTGGGATACGTTGACACCATGCGCTTTATCGTCATCCCCCAGGCGTTCAAGAACATTCTGCCTGCCCTGGGCAACGAGCTGATCACCCTCTTTAAGGATACCTCCTTGGTCTCGGCTATCGGCGGCACCGAACTGGTCTACTTTGCCGAGGCGGTGGGCGCAAAGACCTATGAGTACATGTTTCCCTATGTGGGCATTGCGGCGATGTATCTGATCATCGTGATGCTTCTGACCTGGCTCCAGGGCAAGCTGGAAAGGAGGCTGCGTCAAAGTGATCGACGTTAAACACCTCTCCAAGTCCTTTGGGGCCAACCTGGTCCTGGACGATATTTCCGAGCACATCTATCCCGGGGAAAAGGTGGTGGTCATTGGACCCTCCGGCTCGGGAAAATCCACCTTCCTGCGCTGCCTCAACCTGCTGGAAGAGCCTACGGCCGGGACCATCACCTTTGACGGCACCGACATCACCGACCCCAAGGTGGACATCAACGCGGTCCGGCGTCAGATGGGGATGGTGTTCCAGCACTTCAACCTGTTTCCCAACATGACCATCCGAAAGAACATCACCCTGGCCCCGGTGCGGACCGGCCTGATGAAGCAGGAAGAGGCCGATTGCGAGGCGGTTAAGCTCCTGCGCCGGGTAGGCCTGGAGGAAAAGGCGGACGCCTACCCTGCTCAGCTCTCCGGCGGCCAGAAGCAGCGGATTGCCATCGTGCGGGCCCTGGCCATGAAGCCCAAGCTGATGCTCTTTGACGAGCCCACCTCCGCCCTGGACCCCGAGATGGTGGGCGAGGTGCTGGACGTCATGAAGGAGCTGGCCCGGGAGGGCATGACCATGGTGGTGGTCACCCATGAGATGGGCTTTGCCCGGGAGGTGGGCTCCCGGGTGCTGTTTATGGATGGCGGGCACATCCTGGAGCAGAACACCCCCGCGGAGTTCTTTGCCAGCCCCAAGGAACCGCGTACCATCGAGTTTTTGTCGAAGGTGCTGTAAGAAACAAAAAGGCCGCATGTCGTACGACATGCGGCCTTTTTTCCACAATTTGCGGTTAATACGCCACGCCCCAGTAGATCATATGCTTGGCGGGCTTGCCGCAGATGGGGCATACGTCGCTCAGGTGCTCCTGCTCAAAGGGGATGCAGCGGGAGGACATGCCGGCCTCCTCCTTCATCTTCAGCTCGCATTCCAGATCGCCGCACCACATGGTCTTGATGAAGCCGCCCTTCTCCTCCTGAATGGCCTTGGCCTCCGCCAGAGAGTAGGCGGGATAGGTGTTTTCCTCCAGATTCTTCCTGGCCTTGGCGTACAGCCCGTCGTGGATGGCGTCCAGTGTGCCGGCCACGGTCTGCTCGATGCCGTCCAGGGAGACGAACACCTTCTCGCCGGAGTCCCGGCGGACCAGCACGCACTGGTTCTTCTCCAGGTCCTTGGGGCCCAGCTCCAGGCGCAGGGGCACGCCCTTCATCTCGTACTCGGCGAACTTCCAGCCGGGGGACTGCTCGGAAGCATCCATCTTTACCCGGAAGCCCGCCTTTACCAGCCGGTCCATCACGGCGGCGTTGGCCTCGAGGACGCCGGGCTTGTGCTGGGCCACGGGGATGATGACCACCTGGATGGGAGCTACCCGGGGGGGCAGCACCAGGCCGTTGTTGTCGCCGTGGGTCATGATGATGCCGCCGATCATGCGGGTGGATACGCCCCAGGAGGTCTGGTGGGGGAAATGGGGCTGGTTGTCCTTGCCGGTGAAGGTGATGCCGAAGGCGCGGGCAAAGCCGTCGCCGAAGTAGTGACTGGTGCCGCCCTGGAGAGCCTTCTTGTCGTGCATCATGCACTCCACGGTGTAGGTGGCCTCGGCGCCGGAAAACTTCTCCTTGTCGGTCTTGCGGCCCTTGACCACGGGCATGGCCAGTACGTTTTCCATAAAGTCGGCGTAGATGTTCAGCATCTGCTCGGTCTCGGCTACGGCCTCCTCGGCGGTGGCGTGCATGGTGTGGCCCTCCTGCCACAGGAACTCCCGGTGGCGGAGGAAGGGGCGGGAGGTCTTTTCCCAGCGCAGGACGGAGCACCACTGGTTGTAGAGCTTGGGCAGGTCCCGCCAGGAGTGGATGATGTTGGCGTAATGCTCGCAGAACAGGGTCTCGGAGGTGGGGCGGATGCAGTAGCGCTCCTCCAGCTTGTCGGCCCCGCCGCAGGTTACCCAGGCGCACTCAGGGGCAAAGCCCTCCACGTGGTCCTTCTCCTTCTGAAGCAGGGACTCGGGGATGAGCATAGGCAGGTACACGTTCTCATGGCCGGTCTTCTTGAACTCCGCGTCCAGGATGTGCTGGATGTTTTCCCAGATGGCGTAGCCATAGGGCCGGTAGATGAACATGCCCTTGATGCTGGAATAGTCGATGAGCTCGGCCTTTTTGCACACGTCGGTGAACCACTTGGCGAAGTCCACCTCCATGTCGGTGATCTGCTCCACCTGCTTCTTGTCCTGTGCCATAGTCACTCTCAATCCTTTACGAAGTAAATTCATCGTTCATTTTATGATTTCAGGCGGAAAAAGTCAAGGGGATGCGGGGTCCCACGCCCGGAAAACCGGGGCTTTTTGCATATTCCGGGGGGGAATACCGCAAACTGTAGCAAAGGAGTGAGGCTTTGTGGTGCAAATTGGCGTCTGGGAGCGGGAAGAGGGCGTGGCCGGGGCCGTGGAAGCCGCGCTGGCGGCGGCGGGCCGGGCGGGGCTTCGGCTGCTGACCGGGGCCCACCCGGCGGCTCTGGCGGGGGAGGCGCTCTCCCTGCTCACCGTTTCACCGGGAGCGGTGGGCTGGGCAGGGGCCGGCGCCATCGCCTGCCGCACGGTGCTGTTGCCCGGCTCCGCCGGACCCCTGGCCCGGCATTTGAAGGCCGACCGGGCGGTGAGCTACGGCCCCTCCCCCAAAGACAGCATTACCCTGTCCAGCCTGGAGGGGGATCAGATCTGCGTGGCCCTTCAGCGGGAGTTGGTGACGGTGACCGGCCGGGTGCTGGAGCGGCAGGAGCTGGTGCTTCCCTTCCCAACAGGGCGGGACCCCCTGCCCTGGCTGGCGGTGACGGGGACTCTGCTGCTGCTGGACGTGCCGCCGGAGGAGCTCTGGCGGGGGTAGGGGAAAAAGCACAGGCCCGCCGGGATGTCCTGGCGGGCCTGTGTTGTGGGAACCATGGAAAGGAGGGGCGGGCCGGAC
>NZ_DCJO01000026.1:0-17831 GCF_002320075.1 Intestinimonas sp. UBA1698
TTCTTGAACGTGTGACCCGAACGAACCGGCTGCGGCTGGCTCCAGCCCACATCCCGCGCGGCACTGGAGCGCAGATTCCGCAGATAACGGTCGGTGGTCTCGCCGGTAAAGAGTTGGATCTGGAGGCGCATGGAACCGTCGGCCTCCGGTGTGGCCACGATGCGCTGGATATACTGGTCCACGAATTCCTTGCCGATCAGACCGCTGGATGCCTCCTGCCGGGCGGCCTGGAGCGTCCGGCGTACAGATTCGATGTGGGATTTGAAGTCGGAGGCGGAGCCGCGCTGGGCGGACAGCTCCTCCAGCTCCGCCCGGGCGGCTTCGATCTCCTGGGCGCACTGGCGGTTCATGGAGAGAAAGTCCTGGTCGGACAACTCGCCCAGAGCGTTGAAGGTCAGCAGCTTCTGCCGCTTTTTTTCCGCCGTCCCAATGGCCTGCTCCAGCGCCTCCATGTGCCGGGTCAGCCCGCCCTCCTGCTCCAGAGAACGGTACAGCTCGATATACTCCTCCACCAGCGCCCCGGCGTCGGCGTCGGCCTGACGGAACACCTGGAAGAGAAGGGGCTTGAGTTCCTCCTCGTAGATGGGAAAGGAGGGGCAGGAGGCCGCGCCGTTTTTGATCTTACCGCTGCACACCCACTTGCTGTTTTTGCGGCCGGTCCGGTCGACAGAGTCCCGGCGGTAGTAGGCGGAGCCACAGTGGGCGCAGTAGAGCTTGCCGGTGAGCAGGTTGGCGTGGTTGCAGATGCCCTGGCGGTGCCGGACATCCGCGCTGCGCCGTTTCAGCACCTGGTTGGCCTGCTCCCAGAGGGCCTCCTCCACCAGGGCGGGCACAATAGTGCCCGATTCATCCTTGAACAGCACCCACTCCTCCGGAGGAAGAAATTTCTGCTTTTTGGTAAACAGGTCGATGACCTTGACCTTGTTGCCCGCATAGTAGCCCTTGTACTTCGGATTGGAGAGGATACCGGACATGGTGGTGTGAGACAGCTTTTTGCCGTTGTGGTTCCGGTAGCCCTGCGTCCAGAAGCGGTTCTCCAACTGTTTCAGGCTGTACTGTCCGGTGGCATAGAGCTGGAACAGCTCCCGCACCATGGGGGCCTCCTCCGGGTCGATGACCAACCGGCCCTTGTCCTTGCGGTAGCCGAAGATGCGGCTGTTGCCCAGCACCACCCGGTTTTTGATGGCCTGCTGATGACCAAACTTCACCCGGCTGGACAGCTTGCGCAGCTCGTCCTGGGCGATACCCGACATGATGGTCAGCCGGAGCTCGGAATCCTCGTCCAGGGTGTTGATGTTGTCGTTTTGGAAAAAGACCCCTACGCCGGCGTTCAGCAGTCGGCGGGTGTACTGGATGGAGTCCAGGGTGTTCCGGGCGAAGCGGGTGATCTCCTTGGTGATGATGAGGTCAAAGGCTCCGGCCTGGCCGTCCTCCACCATGCGGTGAAAGTTTTCCCGGTTCTTGGTGGTGGCGGCGGAGAGCCCCTCGTCAATATAGCCCTCCACATAGGTCCAGTTGGGGTTTTTGCGGATCAGCTCCTCATAATAGGATATCTGGTTGCCCAGGGAGTTGCGCTGTTCGTCGGATTCGCTGGACACCCGGGCATAGAAGGTTACCCGGAGAGGGAGGTCGTAGACGGTGCGGGTTCTGAGCTGGGAACGGGCGCTGTGGATATCCATAATGCATGTCTCCAGATTGGTTTGATGGTATGATGATACCACGGGAAGAAGCGAGGCGGCTACCGGGTATTATTCCCACAAAGGGGCTCTGGAAACAAAAAAGCGGCGCGTCCCATGGGGGACGCGCCGCTTTGGATGGCGCTTCGATCAGTCGGTGACGAAGGGCAGCAGGGCGATCTGACGAGCCTGCTTGATGGCCTTGGTCAGCTGACGCTGATGCATGGCGCAGGTGCCGGTGGTCCGGCGGGGCAGGATCTTGGAACGCTCAGACAGGAAACGGCGCAGCTTGGCCGCGTCCTTATAGTCGATGTGCTCCACCTTGTCCACGCAGAAGCTGCAGACCTTGCGGCGCTTCCGGCCGCGGGGACGCTCTCTATCCATAGCCATGGTACTTACCTCCCTATAAAATGGTTTTTATTGGGAGACTGCCGGCGGGCCGATCCCGCCGCTGCGGTCTCAGGAAATCAATGCTCAGAAGGGCAGCTCGCCGTCATCGTCATCCAGCCCGGCGAACTGGTCGCCGCCGCCCATGGGGGCGGAGTAGGCAGGGGGAGCGGCCGGGGCGCTGCCGGGTGCGGGAGCGGAATAACCGCCGTAGCTGCCGCCGCCCTCGGCGTCCCGTTTGGAGTCGCCGAAATAGACGTTGTCGGCTACCACCTCGGCGCTACGGCGCTTGTTGCCGTCCCGGTCGGTCCAGTCACGCAACTGGAGCCGGCCCTCCACCACGGCCAGCCGGCCCTTGGTAAAGAAGCGGGAGACAAACTCGGCGGTGGAGCGCCAGGCCACGATGTCAATGAAATCGGTGGCCTTTTCACCGGTGGATTTATCTTTGAAGTCCCGATCCACAGCCAGAGAGAAGGAGGCCACGGGGGTCCCGGTCTGGGTGTGACGGAGCTCCGGGTCGCGGGTGAGGCGGCCCATCAAAATAATGCGGTTGAGCATGGGCCCTCCTTACTCGTCCAGGCAGACGACCTGAGAGCGCATCACGCCGTCGGTGATCCGCAGCACACGGGCCAGTTCGTTGGGGAACGCGGCGTCGGAGTCGAAGCTCATGAGCACGTAGTAGCCCTCGTTCAGGTCGTTGATGGGATAGGCCAGACGACGCTTGCCCCACTCATCCACTTCCTTGACGGTGCCGTGAGCTTCAGCCATGGTCTTGAACTTGGCGACCAGAGCGGCGGTGGCCTCATCGCTCATCGCGGGGTCGAGGATGTAGACCACCTCATAATTTCCGTTGACTTTTGCCATTTTCTTGCACCTCCTTATGGACATATGGCCCTCACGCTGCGGTGAGGGCAAGGATGTGCCTGTCAATATCCAGACAAGCTATACTATTATATAGGAAATTTCGGATTTGTCAAGCCGGAACGGGAGATTTCCTGTGGAAAATCTCCCGTTTCAGCATTATTTTATGGGAATTTGGATGGGCTGGGCAAATTCCGTGGAGCGGTTGGAGGTTAGGACGATGGTTACGGTGTCCCAAGGGTAGTCCAGCAGGGTGCGGTACTCCGTGGAGCGCTCGCACCAGCCGTCCCCATCCTCGTCGGTGGCCGACATGGAGTAGCCGCCCCACGCGTGCTCCCCCCCCTCGGGGTCGTAGTAGCTCCAGTGCAGGGAAACGCCGTCCCCAGGTTGAAGGGCCCAGTATACGTTGTTCCCGCTCCGCTCCACGCTCTCTATGACCATGCCCTCGGGGAGCCAGTCGGCCTTGCCGGTGCTCAGGTCCAGGGTGAAGGAGGTTTTATCTTTGTCCAGCCAACTGGCTCCGGTGATGCAGAGGGTCAGGTCCCGGCTATCCGAGAAATAGCAGCTCTCCAGTTGGATTGTCTCTCCGCCGCCGTAAGTGACGCTCGGCCGTTCATAGCGGTTCCCCAGACCGTCCACGGCGTAGCAGCTCAGCCCTTTGAGCAGGGCGGTGTTGTCCGGGTCCTCCGACAGGGTGAACTCCATGCGGGTGGGGTCGATGGTGAGTGATTCCAGACGGATACGCTGGCCGTCCAGCTCCACCCACTGGTCCAGAGCGATGCTCCGGCCAGGGCCCAGCAGATTGGGGTCAATGGTCAGGCCGAAGGTAAAGGTAGTCAGGGCGGGGGGGAGCTGGCTGGGCCCGGCGTCGTGCCAGGGACCGCCGGGCGGTGCGGTGGGGGCCGGTGTGGGGATGGCGGTGGCTGAGGCCAGGCCCTCTTTAGCTCGTCCGGTATCCTGGATATCCAGGCGCAGGCGCAAGGCTTCCGGTACACGGCCGTCCACAAAGTAGAAGCTGGCCAGCTTGTAGTCCTCCTCATCCTGCTGGCTGGGAGCTCCCCAGGTCGCCACATAGCCGTCGACCCGATTCCCATCCGAATCCAGAAGCTCGGGGTGGGCCTCCAACTGCGTGTCGCCGTCGGAGCGCAGGGTATAGAACACGTTGAGATTGTTCTGGTCCACGATGAGATACCGGACCGACGCGGTCACGCCGTCTTTTGCCTGGGTCTGGAAGACGGGCTGGAGATAGTCGTGCTCCAGAGCTGCTTTGAGGCTGGGCTCGAGGGCCACCGCCTCGGCCAGCTCCCGGATGACGGGGACGCTTTTGCAGGCCATGGCGAAGGGGGTGGAGACGTTGACCAATACGACAAAAGCCGCCGCGACCCCGGCCAGGGAGGCCAGCGGGATGCCGAAGCGGCGCCCGGCGCGGGACCGCCTGGCCCGGGTGCGGGCCCGGGCCACCGCGCCATCCAGGGCGGCCGGAGTCTCGTTCAGCGTTTGGATCAGGGTCCAGTATTCTTCTTTACGGCTCATGCGCCCACCTCCTCGCTGTCTGTCAGCTCCAGCCGCAGCAGGGACAGGGCCTTCCGCTGGCGGGTGGCCACCGTCCCCTGGGGAATCTGTAATGTCTCGGCGGTCTGGGCCAGGGTCAGCCCGTCAAAGTACCGCAGGATGATGACGGCCCGCAGGTCACGGGGCAGCCGGGCCACCGCATCCCGCAGGGGCAGGGCGTCAAAGACCTCCTGCGCCGTCTCAGGCAGCTCGGCCATGGCCACCTCCCGCCTCCGCCGGCGCAGCTCGGCGTTGCATACGTTGATGAGGATGCGGGTGAGCCAGGTGTCGCAGTATTGCTCCTCCCGCAGCGTTCCGCAGGCACGGAAGCCCTTGTAGACGGCCTCATCCACCGCTTCCAGCGCCAGGGCCTCGCTGCCCAGGTAGAGCAGCGCCGTGCGGTAAAGGCAGGCTTTCCGCCCCTCCGCCCGGGCGGCAAAAGCGGCCTCGGTCATGCCCCATCCCTCCTTTCCGCCCATTAGATGATTTCAGTGGGGGTTTTGATTGCGCGCGTTGAAATTTTTTTCGTTCCACGCTATAATAATGTCTGCTGAATCAACCGCGCTGCGGCGGATTCCTATATTCAGTACGCATTATAATAGCACACAATACAAGGCCATGCTTTTGCCCGGCGAGATCGAGGACCTCAGCCGGGCGGTGGAGAAGCTGTGCGGCTACCGGGCCAACACCATTGAAGAGATAAAAAACGCCTAGAGGACGGCAGCGACCCGGAGCTGGGTCTCGTGTACTGGCTCTTCCGCGTGAAGGGCTGGGCCCCGGGGGACTACGCCCGGATGTCCCCCGGGGAGCGGGATTTGGTCTGGGCGCTGGCGTCCTACGAGGCGGAGCACGGCCCGCCGCCGGGCTGCCCCTTCCTGCGGCCCCGGGCATGAAAAAGCCGCCCCGGAGCGGGGCGGCGGCGCTATTCTTCTTTGGGTGGGAAGCTGGCCCAGATGGCCCAGATAAGTGTAAGGAAGCCAAGGGGTCGGTAAAATTGAGTGCCACCGATGGTAGCCTCCGAGAGTCCGCAAAGCAGGAGACCGACTGCTAAGATCCAAATATAAAGAGCGAAGTGGTGGCTGATGAGTTTGAACTTTCTCATATGCGTGCCGCACCTCCCGTACCAACATTATATCAAGTTTCCCACAGAAGTCAACTGGAGGTGAGCCTATGCCAAATGACGGCATCAATATCTATATGTCCCTGATCGACAAGGTGTCGTCCCCTCTGGACGGCATCGGGAAAAAAACGAAGGTGTTCAGCAAGGATATGGACGAAATGAAGGAGACGCTGGGCCGATGGATCGGATGGAGGATTTGGCTTGAACGAACTGGACCGTTTGCCCATTCCGCTGCTGGAGTGGTACCGGGATAACGCCCGGGCGCTGCCCTGGCGGCCCGCTCCGGGGAGCCGCACGCTGGGGGACCCCTATCGGGTGTGGGTGTCGGAAATTATGCTCCAGCAGACCCGGGTGGCGGCGGTGCTGGATTATTATCAGCGCTTTATGGCGGCGCTGCCCACCGTGGAGGCCCTGGCGGCGGTGGAGGAGGACCGGCTGATGAAGCTGTGGCAGGGGCTGGGTTACTACAACCGGGCCCGCAACCTGCGCAAGGCCGCACAACAGATCACGGGCGAATGCGGCGGGCGGTTTCCGGACACTTATGAGGGCCTGCTGGCCCTGGCTGGCGTGGGGGAGTACACCGCCGGCGCCATCGCCTCCATCGCCTTCGGAGCGCCAGTGCCCGCAGTGGACGGCAACGTGCTGCGGGTGGTCTCCCGCATCACCGGAGATGAGGGGGATATCGCAAGGCCGGAGACCAAAAAGCGGATGCGCTCGGCCCTCCAGGCCGTTATGCCCCGGCAGGACCCGGGAGATTTCAACCAGGCCATGATGGAGCTGGGAGCCATGGTGTGCCTGCCCAACGGAGCGCCCCGGTGTGGGGCGTGCCCGGCCGGCGGGTTCTGCCGGGCCAGGCGGGAGGAGCGCACGGGGCAGCTCCCCGTCAAGACCGCCCAAAAGGCACGGCGGACGGAGCGTCGGACGGTCTATCTGATTTTCCACGGGGACACCGTGGCCCTGCGCCGCAGGCCGGGCAGGGGCCTGCTGGCCGGGCTGTGGGAGTACCCCAATCAGGCCGGGGGCGGGCTGGAACCGTTGACGCAGTGGGGGATCATCCCCCGGTCTGTGGAGCCGGTGGGAGTGGGGAAGCACGTTTTCTCCCACATCGAGTGGCACATGGGGGCCCTGGCGGTGGAGGCGGCGGAGACATCCCTGCCGGAGGGCTGGGTGTGGGCCGACCAGGCGGGGCTGCGCAGCACCTATGCGGTGCCCAGCGCCTTCCAGAGCTTTGCGAAAACGGTGGAACAGAGATTACAGGGGGAATAATTGTGGCAAAATTATACTTTCGGTATGGCGTTATGGGGTCCAGCAAGACGGCCAACGCCCTGATGGTGCGCTATAATTATGAGGAGCGGGGGCAGGTGGCCCTGCTGGTCAAGCCGGAGATCGACCAGCGGGACGGGGCCAAGTTCGTGGCCTCCCGGATGGGACTGTCCCATGCGTGCATCTATTTTTCCGAGTTGGTGGCCATGCCGGAGGAGCAGGTGCGGTCCTATGCCTGCGTCATTGTGGACGAGGCGCAGTTTCTCAGCCGAGACGAGGTGCAGTATCTGGTCCGCGTGGTGGACGATTGGAACGTGCCGGTGATCTGCTACGGCCTGCGGGCGGACTTTTCCGGCCAGCTCTTCCCGGGCTCTCAGGAGCTGCTGGCCACGGCGGACATCATCGAGGAGGTCAAGACCATCTGCTGGTGCGGCAAGAAGGCCACCTGCAACGCCCGCTTCGACGAAAACGGGACGGTGCTCCGGGAGGGGGAGCAGGTGGTGCTGGGGGCCAACGACCAGTATATCGGCCTGTGCCGCAAGCACTGGCGGGAGGGCAATTTAGGGCCCGATTTCCGAAAGAAAGGCGTCTGAGGCCAGCAGGAGGCCCAGGCGGAGCCCCTCACGGAAGCAATAGAGGCCGTGGGCTTTCATGGGGTGGTCCCGGAGGCAGTCGGGCCAAAGGTGGGGCTTGGGGTCGCAGACCCAGGCGTTGTAGAGGGCTTCGATGTCAGGGATCATGAGAACATCTCCTTAGCACGCAGTTGCGTGTATTTACAAGGATACTATATCACACGCTCCTGCGTGTGTCAAGGAGGAAAAGGGATGTTTCCGGAACGATTAAAGGCCCTGCGCAAAAAGAACGGGTGGACGCAAAGAGAGGCGGCGGAAGCCACTGGGATGTCCTATCGGGGACTTCAGGACCTGGAGGCAGGGAAAAAACCGGGCTACGACAGCCTGTTGAAGCTTGCAGATGGGTTTGAAGTGTCGGTGGACTACCTCATGGGCCGGACGGATGATCCCCGGCTGCATCAGTTGGATGAATAGGAGGCGGCGCCCCTCTGTGGGAGCAAAGCATACGGCCTCATTTTTTCAGGCAAAGGAAGTGAACCCCATGCGCTGCAACCTCTGCCCCCGCCAGTGCGGAGCCCTGCGCACCGAGACCGCCGGGGAGGGCCGCTGCCGGATGCCCGGCGTGCCGGTGGTGGCCCGGGCGGCCCTGCACATGTGGGAGGAGCCCCCGATCTCCGGGACAAACGGCTCCGGTACGGTGTTTTTCTCCGGGTGCTCCCTGGGCTGCGTGTTTTGCCAGAACCACCGGATCAGTCAGGAGGATTTTGGCCGGCCGGTGACGGTGGAGCGCCTGCGGGAGATCTGCTGCGAGCTGATCGGCCAGGGGGCCCACAACGTCAACCTGGTCAACCCCACCCACTACGCCCACGTGATCGCCCGGATGCTGGACGAGCCCCTGCCGGCGCCGGTGGTGTGGAACTCCGGCGGCTATGACCGGGTGGAGACCCTGCGCTCCCTGGAGGGGAAGATCCAGATCTACCTGCCCGACCTGAAATACCGGACCCCCGCTCTGGCGGAGCGGTACTCCGGCGCGGCGGATTACCCCGAGACTGCCGCCGCCGCCATCCGGGAGATGGTGCGGCAGACCGGACCCTATGAGCTGGGGCCGGACGGATTGCTTCGCAGAGGGGTGATTGTCCGCCACCTGATCCTGCCCGGCCGGGTGAACGAGGCCAAGGCCGTTATGGACTGGGTGGCGGAGACCTTCCCGGCGGGGACGGTGCTCTTCTCCCTGATGCGGCAGTATGTGCCTCAGGGGCGGGCGGCGGAGTTCCCGGAGATCGACCGGAAACTGCGGGCCTCGGAGGCCCGGACGGCGGCGGAGTATATGGAAAATCTGGGCCTGGAGGGCTTTGTTCAGGAGGGGGCCGCCGCCGACAGCGGCTACATTCCTCCCTTCGACCTGACCGGCGTAGAATGACGAAGGGCCCCCGGCGGATTTCCGCCGGGGGCCTTTTACGTTCAGCGGGCCACAATGACCCGGATGCAGCCGCCCTGGTCGGCGGGCTTGTCATAGTAGCCGGTGAGGGTGTAGTCCCCGCCGGACACCAGGGAGAGGGAGGAGTAATAGTAGGTGTTGCCCCGCAGCTCATAGACGGCCACCGTATCGGAGAGGGGATACGTCCGGCTGCCGGCATAGGCCGTCTTGCCGTCTACGCTGGTCAGAGTCACCTCGTTCAGGTTGGCCAGCTTGACGCCGTCCGCGTCCTGCTTGAGCTGGAAGGGGCCGGTCTTGACGTTGTACAGGGTGGCGCCGGTGATGGGGGCCTGCTGGACGCCGCCGATGTCGTACTCATAGACGCCGGAGACCGCCATGCCCATATCCGTCTCGCTGATGTGGGTGAGCACACCGTAGCGGTGCATGTCGCCGGTGACCTCGTTCAGGATGAGACGGCGGACGGCGCCGTGTTCGTCCAACTGGTAGAAGCGGACATCGCTCTCCCGGAGGCTGACGCCTTTCAGGCGGGAGGGATAGACCCGCACGGCCTGGGTGTCGCCGTAGGTGTCCAGGATCTCTACGTCGTCGGCCAGGTCGTAGGAGCCCAGCCGGGTGCCGTCGGTGCTCACCTTGCCGCTGATGCCGCTGCCGCTCAGGCGGGTGACCTGGACCGAGCCGCCGTTGGTGGTCACCTGGACCAGAGCGCCCGCCTTCAGATTCTTCTGGTCCCAGCGGTAGGAGTAGGTGTTGCCGTCGGTGGCCTGGACGGTGAGGGTGGAGGCGGTATAGGGATTGCCGGAGGCGTCCTCATAAGAGGCGGTCTCCACGGCGGTCACCATGCCGTAGACGGTGGAGCTGGTCCGGACGGGATCCAGCACGGCGGCCACCTGGTTGTCCCGGCCCAGCAGGAGGGTGACCGAGTCGCCCACCCGGAAGGGGCCCAGATCGCTGAGGTCGTAGGCGGCGGCCGGGGTCTCGATGGAATAGCTCTTGCCCGCCACGGTGACCGAGGTGGGGGAGGAAGTGGGGGTGATGGCCTCGATGCTGCCGGTGACCTTGTTGGAGTACACCCATAGGGTGCGCATGGACTTGGAATAGTAGACCACATCGTTGGCGGCCACGGCGGAGAGGGTGGAGGCGGAGCCGCCCCGGTAGACCTTAGCGGTGGACAGGTCGAAGGGCAGCTTGGATTGCCAGCCGCCGCTGGCCACCACGGGGCCCTCCATAGCCGCGTTGACAAGGGCCACGGTGTTGATGGTGCCGGAGGGAGTGACCAGGTGCTCGCCGGGCTTGAGCACGTCCAGCAGGTAGGCCGAGCTGTCGGCGGTCTTGGCGGTCAGCAAATTGTAAAAGAGGTACAGCGCATCCCGCCGGGTCAGCTCCCCGTTGAAGGCGGTGGTGGGTACGCCGGTGTCCAGGCCCAGGGCCCGGTATTTGGCCATCTGACCGGCGGGATAGGCGCCGGTAAAGTCGGAGTCCCGGTAGCCCAGCAGCCGCAGGACCATGGTGACGCCCTCGGCCAGGGTGATGTTGCGGTCGGGCTCAAAGTAGCCGTAGAGGTTGCCCCGGACCAGTCCGGCGCTGACGGCGGCGGCCACATAGCCCGCAGCCCAGTGGGTACGGGGCACGTCGGGGTAGGGATCGGTGGCGGTCTCGGGGCCCACGTTGTCCCGCAGCGGGGAGGCGGCCACCACCAGCTTGGTGAATTCGGCCCGGGTGACGGCGCGGCCCAGCATCAGGTCGCCGTTTTCGTTGCCGGTCATGATGTCCAGGGCGGAGAGCACCTGGGCGGCCTCTGCCTCGGTGGGCGCCTGGGCCGCCCGGGCGGCGGGCAGCAGGGATAGAACCAGGACCGCGCAGAGCAGGGCGCTTGCAACTCGTTTCTTCATCTTTTTCGCTCCTTCTGTCAAGTAAGGGGATGACGCGCCGGCTCAATCATACCGCAGGGCGTCGATGGGGTTGAGGCGGGCGGCCTTGTTGGCGGGCAGATAGCCGAAGAGGACGCCGATGCCTACGCTGACGCCGAAGGCGATGGCCACCGAGCCCAGGGTAGGTACGGCAGAGAAGGTGGCGTTGCCGCCCATCTGGGCCGCCATCATGCCGCCGATGAGGCCGCCGGCAAGCTGGGCCAGGCCGATGCCCACGCCGATGCCCAGCACACCGCCGATGGCGGAGGTGGTGCCGGCCTCGATGATGAACTGGCCCCGGATATCCTTGCGCTTGGCACCCAGGGATTTGCGGATGCCGATCTCCCGGGTGCGCTCGGTGACGGAGACCAGCATGATGTTCATAATGCCGATGCCGCCCACCACCAGGGAGATGGCGGCGATGACCACCAGAATGGTCATGAGCACCCCCAGCATGGAGTCCATCATGTCCATCATCTCCGCGGAGGTCATGACCATGTAGGCGTTCTCATCCTGGTAGATGCGGAACAGCAGGCTCTCCACCACGCCCTTGGCGGCGGAAGAGGTCTCCTTGGTGGTGCTGGTGACCAGGTACATCTTCATGCCCATACCCCCGCTGGCAGCGTTGAGCTGCTCCACCATACCATAGGGCAGGTAAATGAGGTCATCCCCGCTGCCCTCGGTGGAGTCGGCCTTCTGTGCCAGGGTGCCGATGATCTTGTAGGGAATGCCCCCCACGGTCAGGGTCTGGCCCAGGCCGTCCCCGCCAAACATATCCTCGTTGAGGTAGCTGCCGATGACGCACACCTTCTGGTCCCGCTCCACGTCCACATAACTGAGGAAGCGCCCCTCCTCAAGCTGGTCGCCGCTGGCCGTCTGGCCCTTTTCGGCGTTGTAAAAGGTCTCACTGACGCCGTACACGCTGGTGTGGTCGTATTCGTCGGCGCCGTGGCGCACGGTGGTGGAGGCGCTGAGGTAGGGGCTGACGGAGTCAATGTACTGGGGGTACTTCTCCGCCAGGGCGTACATGTCGTCCGGCTCCACCTCCCGGTTTCCGCCGTAAGAGTAGATGGCCACCTGAATGAGATTGACGCCGATCTGCTCAAACTGGGAGTTCATATACTGCTGCATGCCATTGCCCAGGGAGACGATGACGATGACGGCCGCCACACCGATAATGATGCCCAGCATGGTCAGCAGGGCGCGGACCTTGCTGACCATCAGGCTCTTGAGGGCCAGGCGGAAGGATTGGCTCACATTCACAGCGCGCCCACCTCCTCGTCCAGCTCCGGCTGTACCACGGCCTTTGGGTCGTGGGCATCACCGTCATAGATGATCCTTCCGTCCTGTAGGCGCACAATGCGCTTGGCCTTGACGGCGATGGAGTTGTCGTGGGTGATGAGCACCACGGTATCCCCCTCGGCGTTGAGCTTCTGGAGGAAGCCCAGCACCTCCCGGCCGGTGCGGGAGTCCAGGGCGCCGGTGGGCTCGTCGGCCAGGATCACCGAGGGGTTGCCCGCCAGCGCCCGGGCGATGGACACCCGCTGCTGCTGGCCGCCGGAGAGCTGACTGGGCAGGTTTTTGCACTTGTCCGCCAGCCCCACCCGCTCCAGAGAGCGGATGGCCCGCTCATGGCGCTCAGCAGCGGACACTCCGGCGTAGAGGAGGGGCAGCTCCACGTTCTCCAGCACGTTGAGCTTGGGAATCAGATTGTACTGCTGGAAGATGAAGCCCAGCATCTTGTTGCGGATTTCGGCCTGCTGGTCGTCGTCCATGGTGGACACGTCCACGCCGCCCAGATGGTAGGTGCCGGAGGTGGGCACGTCCAGACAGCCGATGATGTTCATGGCGGTGGACTTACCGGAGCCGGAAGAGCCCACGATGGCCACGAACTCCCCGGGGTCCACCGTCAGGGAGATGCCGTCCAGGGCGTGGACGGTCTCCTCGCCCATCTGGTAAATCTTGTAGACGTCCTTGAGTTCAATGAGGTGTTCCATGGCTTAACCCATCCCCATCGCACTCATGAGGCTGGAGCCCTGGGGGCTCAGCGCCAGCACCACTTCGCCCTCCTCCAGGCCGTCCACGATCTCGATGTACTCGTCGTCGTTGCGGCCCAGGGTCACCTGGCGCTCCTCAGCGGCGGAGAGATCCTTGATGACGCCGTTTTCATCCAGGCAGCCCTCCTTGGCCACCAGCACAGTGTTACCCCGCTCCACCGCCTCCACCGGCAGGGCGAGCACGCTGCCCACCTCCTCCACGATAATCTTGGCGGAGACGTTCATGCCGGGGTAGAGCGCCTCGGGGGAGCCCTCCACCTTCACGGTGACGGGATAGCTGGTGTGGCCGCTGGTGGTGGTGCCGTTGATGTTGATCTTATCCACCACGCCGGTGAAGCTCTGGTCGTCCAGTGCGCCGGCGGTGATCTCCACCTTCTGGCCCACCTGGATCTTGCTGATGTCCTTCTCATCCACGTCCATGTCAAAGGTGAGCTCGGAGCGGTCATAGATGATGGCCGGGTAGGTGACGGAAGCGCCGGAATTGGACAGACCGCTGATGTTGTCGCCCACATCCAGGTTCTTCTCGATCACCTCGCCGTCGATGGTGGAGGTGATGGTGTAGTCCTCCAGCTTCTCCTGGGCGTTCTTCAGGGAGAGCTGGGCGTTTTCCAGAGCGATGCGGGCATTCTCAATCTGGGTCTCCAGGTCGGCCTCAGAGATAACGCCGATCACCTGGCCCTTGGATACCCGGTCGCCCTCCTTGACATTGAGCACGTCCAGATCGCCGGCGGCCTTGGCCGTGATCTGGGAGGAGGACGCATAAGTAAAGCTGCTGCCGGAGGCGCAGGCCGCCCCTCCCACGGAGGCGGTTCCCTGGCTGGTTTCAGACAGGACGCCGGGGTTGTTGACCAGGATGGTCACCTGGCGGACCAGGGTACCGCCGGGTCCCACCTCGTCGGTGGCGGCGATGGACTCCACCGTTCCGCCCACCGTCTCGGCGGTGCCGTTCACCGTCACCGTGGCGGCCTGGCCCACATAGAAGCCCGACGCATCGGCGGAGTGGAAGGGCACCTTCAGCTTCATGTGGTCCCGGTCCAGCACGTCGGCGATGACGGTGCCGACGGTGACGCTGTCCCCGCGGTCCACGTGCAGCTCGGTGATCACGCCGGCGTCGTCGGCCTTCACATTGCGGTCCTTCTGATTGTCGCTCTGGGTCTTCAGCAGGTCGTTGAGGGCCAGTTGGGCGGACTGGACGTTGAGCTGGAGCTGCTCGATGTTGTTCTCCACGTCGCTGGCGTCGATGCGGAAGAGCACGTCGCCCTTGTGGACGGTCTGCCCCTCCTCAAAGGGGGCCTCCAGAATCTCGCCGCTGACCAGCGTGGTCACCTTGTAGGACTGGATGGGCTCGATGGTGCCGGTGCCCGAGACGGCCACCGTCATGTCGTGCATCGCGGCGGTGTAGGGCAGGTACGCGCTGCTGAGCACCTGGGTTCCCGCACTCATGCAGCGGGAGAGCGCCAGCACCAGCAGCGCCGCGATCACCAAGAGGATGACCAGCCGCTTGACCCACTTCCGCTTCTTCTTCGGGGGCGTGAGCTGCGGGCTTTTCTTCCCCGGCCCCTCCGGAGGGGCGACCGTCGTTTCTGGCTTAACTTGGGTTGCTTCCATAGTGGTTTCTCCTTTTCTTTGCTATGCTTCTTCGCGGCGGACCGCCTTGGAGGCCGCGCCCCGCCGAAGGATGCCAAATACACGCATCAGACGGGCCCGCGCGCCCGCCGGATCGCTTGAGGCCCCGGCCGCTACCAGTGTACCGGCTACGGCGGAGACCAGCAAGTGGAAGATATCGGAAAGGTCGGTCTCCGTGCGCAGATCCAGTCGGGACAGGTCCACCCTGTCCCGCAGGCGAGCCAGGCTCGCCTCAGGCCCCTCCCGGTTCAGCAGGACCCCGGGCTGCATCTGCCGGTTGCAGCGGAGTATGTCCGCCATCTCGCGGTATTTCCCGTCCCCCCAGTGGGCCTGAATGTGGTCAAACAGGTCCAGGAAGGCGGCAAAGAGGTCCCCCTCCCGCTGCTCCAGCAGCTCCCCCATCCGGCGCTCCAGCAGTGCGCCATAGGAGTCCATCAGGTGGCCGAACAGCTCCTCCTTGTCGGTGAAGTACATGTAAAAGCTGCCCCGCGGGATGCCGGCGGACCGGATGATCCGGTTCACCGAGGCGCTCTCATAGGGAACGCGGGAGAACTCCTCTCTGGCAGCCCGAAGCAGGCGCTCCCGCTTCTCCTCCGGCAGATTGTAAAACGTCGCGCTGGGCATAGGGCACCTCCTCGCCTGACAAGCTGTCATAAGCTTAGACGACAAGTTGTCATATGTCAACGCCTCCGGCAAAAAATTCGCAGTTCGTTCATATTTTCCAGATAGGCTACCAGCATACCAGAATCCTATGTAAGACGCCATGAAGAGAAGATTAAAATTTTCTTAAATTGCCGTTCTCTTAATACACCCTGCACCCCGTGGAAGGTCAAGGGAAATTTTTTTGTTTTCCATGTATATCCAAGCCCAGGCCTGTCCACAATAGGCTCGGAGGTGCTAAACAGCATGAAAAAACCATTCTTAAAACGAATGGGCGACTTTCTGGAGGGCAAGGGCTTCTACATAGTCCTGTTCCTCTGCGTCGCCGCAATAGGAATTTCGGGCTATTATCTCTTTTCCTCTNNCTCTCTCACCCCGGATGAGCCGGACGCCCCCGTGGCGGGCACCGCCCAGATCACCGTCACCCCCTCTCCCCGGCCCACGCCGGTGGACGCGGGCCTCATGAACCGCCCGGCGGCCACCCCTGCGCCGGAGCACACCGTCCCCGCGTCCCCGGCTGTACCGGCGGCCACGCCCTCGTGGATGCCGTCGGCCACGCCCCAGCCCACTCCACAGGCCGCCCCCACCGTCTTTACCTGGCCTGTACAGGGAGATATTCTGACGGACTACAGCCTGGAGGTGCTCTCCTACAATCCCACCATGGACGACTGGCGCACCCACGACGGTCTGGACATCGCCTCCGCCGCCGGTACTGAGGTCAAGGCGGCCGCCGCGGGGACGGTCACCGCCGTCCTCCAGGACGCCATGATGGGCACCACCGTTGTGGTGGAGCACGGCGGCGGACTGACCAGCACTTACTCCAACCTGGCCTCCGTACCCACGGTGGCGGTGGGCGACACGGTTGGCGCCGGCTCCGTGCTGGGCTCGGTGGGCGGCACCGCCATCGCCGAGAGCGCCCTGGCCAGCCATCTGCACTTCAGCATGTCGCTGGACGGCTCCACTGTTGACCCCCTGGAATACCTGCCCAACTAAATTCTTTCCCTTCCTTTCCTCCCTGATATGCAGACGGCGCATGGCTGAGGCCATGCGCCGTCTGCACTGTATTACTCCACATCCTCCGGGAAAAAGGCCCGGTAGGGCAGCACGCCTGCCAGCTCGATGAGCGTGTCGGAAAATCCGCCGCTGCCGTCAAACCCCATCCGGGGCGTTTTCAGCAGCTCGCCCGGCTCCGGCGGCCGGAGGGGCAGGGACACGATCGCCCGAGAGCCCCGCTCCTCCCGCTGCTCAAAAACGATGCTCCCCCCGTGGAGGGCGGCGATGCGGCGGGCCACCTTCAGTCCAAGACCCAGGCTGCCCGGCCGCTGAAGCAGCTCCCGCTCATCGGTTTCCGGGAGAAAACCCGGTCCGTTGTCCCACACGGTGAGGACCGCCCGCCCGCCCCGGCGTGCCAGGCGCAGGCCGGACTCTCCGCCCTCTCCCGCCGCGCGGACGGCGTTGGCGATCAGGTTGAGCAGCAGCCGCCGGAGCTGGGCCCCGTCTCCATGGGTGAGGAGGCTCCCTATCTCCTCCTCATAGGAAAAGCGGATGCCAGCCAGCGCCGTCAGGGGAGACACCTGCTCCCCCAGCTCCCGGCACAGCCCGGCCAGATCCAGCGTGCCCTCCCGCAGGGGGAGCTCTCCCTCAGGCAGTTCCAGATACTCAAGATTGCCCACCATACGAATCAACCGGTACAGGCTCTGGTGCAGAATGGCCAAATAGGGGTCGTACTGCGGCCCCGCCTTCTCCCGCACCACCGGCGTGAGCAACTGAATCGCTGCGGACAGGTTGTTCATCTGCTGACGGAACTGCTCTACCAGGAGCGGTCCCAGATCCTCTCTCTTCTCGTCCAAATGCCGCCGACCTCCTTTCCAGTCCTGCCATAGCTTGCGCAGGAATTCCGTAAAGTTGTAAGGGTATGATAACGTCAGTATAGCAAAATCCGACCCGCCGCTCAAGCAGAAATGTCGAATCATGTCGAAACCACCGCGTTTACCGATAGTGCCGGTGTAAATTTATACAGTTTCCCCAGTAAGTTTTCTGTTTTCCCCCTTTTCATTCGGCGCGGATTCGTTTATAATGGAGGCGCGCAATTGGAAATCATTTAAGAATCAAATTAGAACGAAGGAGCGATTCATTATGAGCATTAAAGTTGGCATTAATGGCTTTGGCCGGATCGGCCGTCTGGTGTTCCGCGCGGGTATCTCCCGTTCCGACATCGAGTTCGTGGGTATCAACGATCCCTTCATGACCCCCGATTACATGGCCTACATGCTGCGTTATGATACCATGCACGGCCAGTTTGACGGCACCATTGAGTACACCGACGACGCCATCATCGTCAACGGCAAGACTGTGAAGTTCTTCGCCTGCATGGATCCCAAGGACATCCCCTGGGGCGAGGTGGGCGCCGAGTATGTCGTGGAGTCCACTGGCATGTTCCTGACCAAGGAGAAGGCCCAGGCCCACATCGACGCCGGCGCCAAGAAGGTGGTCATGTCCGCCCCCTCCAAGGACGACACCCCCATGTTCGTCATGGGCGTCAACCACGAGACCTATGACTCCAGCATGAACTTTGTCTCCAATGCCTCCTGCACCACCAACTGCCTGGCCCCCATCGCCAAGGTGCTGCACGACAACTGGGGCATTACCGACGGCCTGATGACCACCGTCCACTCCACCACCGCCACCCAGAAGACTGTGGACGGCCCCTCCA
>NZ_DCJO01000025.1:0-33888 GCF_002320075.1 Intestinimonas sp. UBA1698
ACAGGTCCCTTATTTTACCTTATCGCAATTTTTATTCACACTCTGCGATTCAAAAAATCCCTGTTTGGCTGGAAAAGCTGCGCCGTACGGCGCAGCTTTTCCAGCCAAACAGGGATTTTTCACGTTTATGGCCGGCCCACTTTACCGGAATTCTTTGCCTGTACGGCAACCGGACTTTTCTAGACGTACACCGGTCAAATGCCCCGTTTGGTCTGGCAGTTATAGGGGATCAGGGCCCATAGCGGTGTGGAGGTCAGAGGTGACAGCCCCACGGAACAAGCGTACCGCATGTCCGTGGAGCCCCTCCAAGACAGCCGGGACCCGGTCGGCAGAGAGGCTTCCGGCAACGGAAAAATCCCCATCCAGGATAAATTTAATCTCCGGGTCCTTTTTGCCGCCACCCAGCAGACCGGGACCGGCGTGGAGCTTCAGACGCTGGCCTTCTGGAAGGGCCAGGTGGGCGTCCACCGAGGAGCGGCTGGCCGCCTGCTCGTCCACGTCCAGCTCGGCCAGGACCCCCAGGAAGGCGGGCTGGATGAGGGAGACCCAAGGGACGTCCTCCAGCCCCAGGGCCTTACGGGAGACGGCGTTGACGTACCGCAGACCGATGCGCTCAAAAAAAGCGGGCTGATAGAGCTGGATGAAGGAGGCCAGAGGCTTGTCCAGGCGCTGGGCAAAGTCCTCCCAGCAGTGGTAGCCCAGGGTGGACAGGGCGATGAAGTCTTTCGTCAGATTGAGCTTCCATAGGCCGTCAGCAGAGACGAAATTGTAGTTGGTCACAGGGGGCTGGGCCTCCAGCTTGGGGGCCGGACCGCCTGCGCCCACCACCCGGGGAGCGGGCTGTTCCTGCCGGACGGCGTAGCGGGGGAATTCGCGCCGGATGGCCTCCTGAAAAGCGGCGGGCTCCTGGCTGCCGATGGAGAGAATGGTGGGGAAGCGGAGCTGGCAGATGACCTCCACCAGCGGGCTTTTGGCATATTGATAGCGGTCGTAATGTCCGAAGAGCATGGTACCCGGCTCCTTCCGTGGAAAAATGACTCGATGAGCCTATTGTACCTGCTCTGCCAGAAGAAGTCAAACGGTGCGCACCCTTTTTTCTTCCTTGAATAGGATGGAACAGTCACGGAAACAACGGAGGGGAATGCCCATGAGACATGAACTGAATTTCTGGGTCGTCGGCGGAGATATGCGACAGGCCAAGCTGGCCGAACAGCTCAGCGACGACGGCCACACGGTACATACCTATGCCCTGGACCGGGCGCCGGAGCCTGTGCCTGACCCACAGGACAGCCTGGAGGACGCCGTTCTGGCCGACTGTGTGATCCTGCCGCTCCCCGCCGCAGGGGAGGGGGGGATGCTCAACGCCCCCATGTCGGGTCGGGAGACCGCCCTGGAGGAGGTTATGGACGCCCTGCGGCCGGGGCAGGTGGTCTGTGCGGGCCGGGTAACGCCGGAGCTGGAGGCCCTGGCAGAGCGGTACGAGCTCCGATTATACGACTACTTCGCCCGGGAAGAGCTGGCGGTGGCCAATGCGGTGCCCACCGCGTTTGCGGTGGGACACAGGACTGGGAACTGCAGCGGGGGCCGGCATGGAATCGGCCGGACCTCTCATATACTCCTACGGTGGAAAGAGCGCACGGCAGTCCCGGTGAACCGGATGCAGCATGGGAGGAGGCACGCCAGTGAAAACAGATAGAAAAGTATTTGGGAAAGCACAGTGTCCCACAGCGAGCGGGCGCCCCTGCGGGTAGCCGCTTACTGCCGCGTTTCCACCGATAAGGAGGATCAACTCAACTCCCTTGCCGCCCAGCGCCGATTCTTCCAGGAGTATATCGCTGACCATCCAGCATGGGCCTTTGCCGGCATCTTCGCGGACGAGGGGCTGTCTGGAACCTCGGTCAAGCGCCGTCCGCAGTTTGCGGAGCTGGTGCAGCGGGCGATGGCGGGTGGTATCGACCTGATCCTTACCAAAGAGGTCTCCCGTTTCGCCCGCAATACGGTAGATGCCCTTCAAATCACCCGGCAGCTCAAGGAGCGTGGTGTGGGGGTCCTCTTCCTCAACGACAACATTGACACCCGGGAGAACGACGGGGAATTCCGGCTGACGATCATGGCCAGCGTGGCCCAGGAAGAGAGCCGCAAGGTCTCGGAACGGACTCGCTGGGGACAGCTCCAGGCCATGAAGCGCGGGGTGGCGTTTGGAAACAACTCCCTATATGGCTATACTCTGAGCGACGGGCGGCTGACGATCCAGCCGGAACAGGCCGAGGTGGTGCGCGCCGTATACCGCAAATTCCTGACCGAGCGCAAGGGGAGCCACATCATTGCCCGGGAGCTGACGGAGAGCGGCGTGCGCCCCCCGCTGCGCTCCGGAGGGGCCTGGTCCTCTGCCATGGTGCTGCGCCTGCTGAAAAACGAAAAATACTGCGGCGATCTGCTGCAAAAGAAGTACCGCACCACAGACCACCTGACCCACCGGAAGATCGTCAACGACGGGGCGGAGGAGCAATTCTGCCTGCGGGACCACCACGAGGCCATCGTCAGCCGGAGCCAGTTTCAGGCTGTGCAGGAGGAGCTGGCGCGGCGTTCGCGCCTGACGGCGGACAGAAACCGTTTTTCCGCCCGCTACTGGTACTCGGGGAAAATCCGCTGCGGCGCCTGTGGGAGAAGCCTGACCTTGAAGCGGACCCGGCGTCCGGACGGGACTGAGTACCGGCGCTTTGTTTGCCGGGGACGGCTGGAGGGGAGTGGGGGCTGCCAGATGCGGGCGGTCCGCGCGGAGGAGCTCTTCGCCTGTACCCAGTATGTTCTGGAACGGCTGGCCCTGGACCGCAGGGCCATGCTGGAGGAGCTGCTGGGCGCATGGCGGGCCTGGCGGCAGCCGGACGGCACTCCGGAGAAGATTCGGCAGGCCCTCCGGCGCCAGGGAGCCCGAAGGGAGCGGGCGGTGGAGGCTTTTCTGGACGGAGACTTGGATCGTGCGGCCATGCATCGGGCGATCTCTCGATGTGAGGGGGAGATGCAGAGGCTGGAGGCGGAACTGGCGCAGTGGGAACGGAGTTCCGTAACGGAGGACGAGGCGGAGATCCGGGCCCGGCTGGAACGGGAGCTGGAGGACGGGGACGCCTTTCTGGATGAGGCGGTCCAGCGCGTCACGGTTTACCCGGAGGACCTCCTGGTGGAGGTGGCGGAACTCCCCGTCCGGTTTCGGGTCCGCGCTGAGGGGCGGGGAACGGGGGCGGAGTATACGGTCGCGGTGCGGGCGTGTCTGTCGGAGCCGAGGGAGCGGGAGTAATTGGGAAAGAAAGATGAGCGTGTGCGTGACGATCGCATTACGCGGAATCCTCGGGCTTTTGGTTCCATGCTGGGCACCAATTTCTATTATCCGGACCGGAGTACATTGAAAGCCGAACCCGCATGTGAACCCTGGGCATCCGCTTCTATACCGGGACGGAGTTGCTGGGGTAATCCTCCGAGCGGGTGCGTTTGAGGGTCAGGATATCCTCCTTACGGTAACGCGTCATGTACTCCAATACGTGATAGCTGAACAGAAGGCGCTCCCGCAGGATGGGGTCGTCCAGGCTGCCGCCGATGATCTCTTCGATCTTGCGGATTTTATACAGGGCCGTATTGCGGTGTATGTAAAGGGCCTTGGCTGTCTCGGTGGCGTTGCGCTCATGCAGCAGATAGGTATATAGAAAATCCAGCAGATTGCCGCCCGTCTTGTTGTCGTGCAGGAGCAGAGCTACGGTTTCGTTGTTGCACAGGTGGACCAGGTTCCGGCTGCCCAGCTTCTGGCGGGCGGATTCCGCCGCCAGCTCGATCATCTGGTACATGCTGTAGTCCTCATAGTATAAGATGCGCTGGCCGGGGTCCATCGCCCGGCCCAGACGCAGGGCATCTCTGGCCTGGTGGTAGACCGGGGGCAGGGAAGTAAGGAATTCCGAGGTATTCCCGATGGCGGCATACCCGTTATAGTGCTCCAGAATGGTCAGCAGCTTCTGCCGGTCAAAGGAGATGCGGCTGCCGCGCTTCGTCTTACGTACCACCATCAGGATCTCGCCGTGGTAGGTGGTGATGTTGCTGAAGGGAAAGACCTGTTCCAACTGGCTAATGATGTAGTTCCAGGGGATGGTGCTTCGGTCCTGGTCGGTGTCGAAAGCGACCACAATGACGTGGTAGTACCGGCGCACAGCCAACTGGATCTGCTTGAGCCGCTGCTCCAGCTCATCGGGGTCGGTCAGGCGGCATTCAATCAGGTCGGCCGCCAGGCTGCCGAAGGCGGCATTGCTGCCATAATCCACCCCCTGATTGCTGAACATGTATTCCGTCACATAACCGGCCAGGATAGAGCTCAGGTCCGAATAGCATCGGTTGGGCTCCGGTCCGTTCAGAATGATGCACAGCCGGGCAGCCAGGGTGTCCTGATAGCGGATAAGCCGGACGATGGTGTAGTTATGGCTGACCTGAGAGATGTACTCGACAAACTCACCATAGGTTCCGCGCCGGACCGGTGTCTCACGGCGTACGGCCTGGATGGTATCGAAGGACTGATACCCATTGTCCCGGAGCTCGTCGGCGGTAGGGTCCTGGACCATGGGGCAGTAGACCGAAGCGATGTGCTTGTAGCCGGTGTTGACCAGCAGGATGGTGGCGTGCAGCTCAGAAGAGGCCCTTTGGAGCAGTTCCTGAAGCCCGGCGTTGTTGTAGACCACCTCGTGAAGGCTGGAGTCCCAGGCGATAAAACGGTGGACATGCTCCTGGACACAGTTGTAAAGCTCCAGCAGAGGCAGGTTGGTCTCAATCAGCGTAAGCACATCTGGAAGCATTTCGGCCCCGCACCTGCCGCTGGAAACGATCAGAAGGCATTCCTGAGGCAGCCTGCCGCAGGCGAGGGCATGTGTCACCGCCTGCGCTGTGCCGATATACAGACACTCGGCACGCAGGACGGATTCCCCCTGATCCAGCAGCTTGATGCCTCCCTCGCAGTGCGGCTCCGCGGCCCCGGGGCGGACGTCCAAAACGGCATCCCCGAGCCAATACGACAACATGGCGGGTGTATACAGGCCCATGCGACATCACTCCATCCCAAGCAAAATGATAAATGTGCATATTGCACATGAATAGGATGCGAAATTTGTGTGCTCCGCAGTGTAAAGGGCGCTTGACAACTCTATTATAGAGCAAATCTAAAAAATAGCAAGCAAATATTCAAAAATATTGCAAAAACTGCTATAAAAGTGGGCAAAATTCATAGTCGAGGCCTGGGAAGCCGTTATGTGCAAGATGAACATATGTTGACGCTCGTTTTTATGCAGGCCACATCTACCCAAGTGGTTGTATGGTGTGATAAGGTAAAGGTGCACAAAAAAATAACGTGTATGCGGAGAAAATTTGAAGATGGAGGGAGGTTCGGAGCAATTCACAAGCCGGCCCATATGTTCTGGAATTGATGGAGAGAAGAGCCCATTTTTGAAAGAGAAATTGAGGAAGGAAGTGCTATTATCATGTTATCCGCAGTTGGTTTCATTCTGGTCATCGCCATGGTGGTCCTGATTATCTGGGGCAAGGTAGCCCTGCCCCCCATCCTTGTCATTCTGCCTACCATCGCTGTCATCATCCTGGGCCTGATGGGCTATCTGGTGCCCCCCAAGGCCGAGGTGGCCGCTCCCATGGACCTGCTCATGTGCCTCAAGACCCTCCAGGGCTATCTGAGCACCGGCTTGAACAGCACGCTGAACACCGCCGCCCTGTTCACCTTTGCCGTGGTGTTCTTCAACGTGCTGGGCGACGCGGGCATGTTTGACTTCATCGTGTCCAAGGTCATGAAATACATCGGCAACAACGTCAGCATGATTCTGCTGATGACCTGCCTGCTGACCGCCATCTCCCACCTGGACGGCTCCGGCGCCACCACCTGGCTGATCACCGCGCCCACCATGCTTCCCCTGTTCAAGAAAATGCGCATCAGCCCCATCATTCTGCTGACCTATGTGGCTCTGGTTTCCGGCGTGGAGAACATGCTGCCCTGGACCTCGGCCCTGGCCCGCGTTTCCGCCTCCACCGGCGTGGAGGCCCGCGAGATCTGGACCGCTCTGCTGCCCACCCAGGTCGTGGGCCTGGTGTTGCTGTTCGCTTCCGTCTTCATCGTGGGCCCCATCCTGAAAAAGCGCGGCTGCGGCATGACCGATGAGGAATTCGCCGAGCTGAAATCCGGCATGCTCAAGCTCAATGACCCTGTGCTGAAGGTCAGCAAGGGCGTGCTGTTCTTTGATATGGCCTTCCTGGTGGTGCTGGTGGTCTGCCTGCTGATGGGCTGGATCAACACCAATGTGGCCTTTATGATTGGCCTGTCCATCGCTTTGATCGTCAACTGCAAGGACGCCAAGGAGATGACCTCCCAGATCAAAAAACACGGCTCCAACGCCCTGAACATGGTCATGATTATCTTTTCCATCGGCATGCTGGTGGGAGTCATGAAGGATTCCGGCATGATGAACGCCATGACCGACACCCTGATGAGCCTGGTTCCCGCGTCCATGGGCACCCACCTGACCTTCATCATCGCCCTGCTGTCCGTGCCCCTGTCCATGGCCGTGGGTTCCGACACCCTGTACATGGTCATGGCCCCCATCTTCGGCAACATGGCGATTGCCTATGGCGGCACCATGCTGGCCGGCGCCGCCGCCTGCACCGTGGGCGCCTGTGTGGCTGTCAACCTGTGCCTGGTGGCCCCCACTCCCTACCTGGCCCTTGGCCTGTGCGGCGTGGAGATGAAGGACAACCTGAAGTACTGCTTCCTGCCTACCTGGGGCCTGGGCATCTTTCTGGCCATCGTGGGCGGCCTTTCCGGAGCCTTCCCCTTCTAAGAGAAGCAACCCGGCCCCTTCCGGCCGCCGCCCCCGGGCCGGCGGCTGGGGGCGGGCCCATCGAGGATATTAAAGAAGGAAGTGATGTCTTATGAGCATCCGTGAATGCGCACTGCGAAGCCAGGCCTTTGCCGCGCTGAAGGATGTCTACGACCACCGGGAGACCGTGGCCGCCCGGTGGCGCGCCGATGGAGGAAAGGTGGTCGGGGAGCTGGGCTGCGATGTTCCGGACGAGTTCATACTGGCCGCCGGCATGCTGCCGGTGCGGGTCTACGCCGAAGTGGGAAAGCCCCTGGTGGAGACCGACAAGTATCTGGAATACGCCTTCGACCCGGTGGTCCGGGCCCAGTTTGAAAAGATCGTGGACGGGACCTATGACCGCCAGATCGATGCCCTGGCCATCTCCAACAGCACCGATGTCATCATCCGTATCTATCTGTACCTGCGAGAGCTGTGCCGGGTGGAGCCGGAAAAGCCGGTGCCGCCGGTGGAGTTCATCGATTGGTTGTTTACCCGCAACCGTCTGCACCAGGTCCGCAACGAGCAGACCTTGGAGCTGTTCCGCCAGACGGTGGAGCGGTGGGCAGGCCGGGCCATCACCGATGAAGAGATCGCCGCCGCCGGAGCCATCTGCAATGAAAACCGGCAAGCTCTGCGGGAAATGGCCGCCTTGCGCCGGTGTGCGCAGCCCCGAATCACCGGCAGCGAGGCCTTGGTCATCATCGGCAGCGCCTTCTTCATGGAGCGCTCCGCCCATACCGCTCTGGTAAGACAGGTGGTGACCGACGCCCAAAGCTGGCCTGTCCTCCACGGCCCGCGGGTGTTCTTCACCGGCAGCAACCAGGAGGATACCGCCCTGTATGAACAGATTGAGGCGGCCGGCGCCGTCATCGTGGGCGAGGACCACGACTGGGGCGATCGTTGGTATGACCGGAACTACAACTCCGAGTACTCCCCCGTTCGTGCGGTGGTGGACCGGTACATGCTGCGGGAATTCAGCAGCAAAAAAGCCTTCGTCAGCCAGCGGGTGGCCGCGCTGGACCGGGAAGTGGACGCCTCTGCCGCCCAGGCCGTGGTGTTCTATACCAACATCTACGAGGAGGCCGCGAGCTGGGACTATCCCAGCCAGAAGAAGAGTCTGGAGAGCCGGGGCATCCCCACCGCCTGCTTTGCCAAGATGGCCTGGCCTGCCCACCGCAACGAGGGACTAGAGGGGCGGTTCAGAGCCTTTGTCTCCACACTGAAAGGAGGTGCCAGCCGTGGCTGACGGAAAGAAAATGGCGGAGTCCCAGTCCACCGCCGTCAAAAAGCTGAAGGCCACGGCCGCCGCCGGAGCCCATCAAAAGGAGTGGTTTACCGGGCTGAAGGCACGGGTGGAGGCGGGCGAGGACTTCGGTTACCTCAACGCCGACGTACCCATGGAGGTCCTGCGGGCCATGGACATCCCCTTTGTGGTCAATCAGTGGTGGGCCGCCATCTGCGGAGCCAAGCGCATGACCAAAAAGTATTACGGCCTGCTGCGGGAGGCCGGCTACCGGGATGACCTGTGCTCCTACTGTGCCACCGCCTTTGCCGAGAGCCTGGACCCCGACGACCACAAGATGGACGCCGAGGGCAGGCCTCTGGGGCCCTGGGGCGGTCTGCCCGACCCCACCATCGCCATCACCCGGCTGACCTGCGACTGTCAGAGCAAGATCTTTGAACTTTTTGCACAGAATCACGGGGCCAGCTTCTACGCCATGGAGAATACCGTGGCTCGGAAGACCCCCCTGAAGTGGTTTGAGCTGGCCCCCGACCGCTGGGAGGAGCTCTACGACACCGACCGCCTGGATACCGCCGTGGAGGAGCTTAAGGAGCTCATCCGCTTCCTGGAGATGAAGACCGGGAAGATGTTCGACATCAACAAGCTCGAGCATGTGATGAACCTTATCAACGAGCAGGAGATGTGGTACAAAAAGACCCGGGACCTCATCGCCGCCTGCCATCCCGTGCCCGTCACCGTGGTGGACACCATCAACGCCGTGATGCAGGCCCAGTGGCAGCGGGGTACCCAATGGGCCGCCGACCATGCCAAAAGCCTGTATGAGGAGGTCAAGGCTCTGGCCGACAAGGGCGAGGCCGCCGTGCCCAACGAGAAATACCGCCTGATGTGGATTGGACGGGGCATCTGGCACGATTTCAGCTTCTATCAGCGCTTTGAGCAGAAGTACGGCGCGGTATTCATGTGGAGCATGTATCTGGCCATGGGGGCGGACGCCTACATCCGCAACCACGTCGAGGCCGATCCCCTACGGGCCCTGGCCGCCCGTTATATCGGCATGGAGGACTTTCTCCACATGCCGCCCTGGAACAGCCAGTGGTATCTCCAGCAGGCCGCCCAGAACGATATCGACGGCGTGGTCTACATGGTGCCGGAGAACTGCATGCAGGCGGTGGAAGGCAGCTACTTCATCAAAAAGGCCCTGGAGGACGCAGGCATCCCGGTGCTCATCTTCAAGGCCGACCCAGTGGACGCCCGTAAGTGGAACGCCGACACCATGACCGGGCTGGTGGAGGAGTTTATCGAGCAGCGGGTCATCCCCAATAAAAAATGAACTGGTTCATATGAATGTGTTCACAAATGCAAAAAACGGTATTATAATATAGGAGGTACTTACTATGGCTTGCAGAGGACCGCTTTCCGGTTACCGCGTTTTGGATATGACCCAGTTTGAGTCCGGCACTGTGTGCACCGAGACCCTGGCTTGGCTGGGGGCCGACGTATTCAAGGTGGAGCGCCCGGTGAAGGGGGAATTGGGCCGTTATTCCCAGGCCAATCCGGGCGTGGACAGCTACGGCTTTTTGGTGATGAACATGAACAAAAAGTCCATCACCTGCAACGCCAAGGCCCCTGAGGGCCTGGATCTGCTCAGGCGCCTGGTGGCTAAATGCGATGTCGTCGTGGAGAATATGGGGCCCGGCTCCATGGACAACCTGGGGCTGACCTATGAGGCGTGCCGGGAGATCAACCCGAAGATCGTCTATGCCAGCCTGAAGGGCTTCGCGCAGGACGGCCCCTACGCCGACTACCCAGCCTTCGACCCCATCGCCACCCACACCGGCGTCATGGTCTCCGCCACCGGTCTGCCCGAGCAACCCATCAAGTGCGGCATCTCGGTGGCCGACTCCGGCACCGGCATCACCCTGGCCATGAGCATCATCGCCGCCCTGCTCCAGCGGGAGCGGGAGGGGATCGGCCAGCGGGTAGACGTGGCCATGCAGGACTTTATGATCGGTCTGAGCCGTTCCCAGTGGGAGCCCTACCTCAACAACGGAAAGCCCAACCGCCGGGTGGCCAACGGGATGCCCCTGGAGGATGTGGCCCCGTCGGACACGTATCCCTGCAAGCCTTTCGGGCCCAACGACTATGTGCACATCTACTGCTCCCGCCACCCCGGCAGCAAGCAGTGGGACAATCTGTGCGATGTCATCGGGCGGCCCGACCTGAAGCAGGACGTCTGCCCCGAGATGGCTACGCCCCGCTCCCGGTACGAGCACCGGGAGATCTGCGACAGTGCCATCAAGGACTGGCTGAAGGACTATGACAAAATCACCGCCATGGATATCCTGTGCAAGGCGGACATCCCTGCCGGCGCATTGCTGGACTGCGCCGACATCAC
Organism: Intestinimonas sp. UBA1698; assembly: GCF_002320075.1. NCBI lineage: Bacteria > Bacillati > Bacillota > Clostridia > Eubacteriales > Intestinimonas > Intestinimonas sp. UBA1698. Next base: position 10,529 of record NZ_DCJO01000025.1, read on the forward strand.
CAACGATCCCCAATATCTGGAGCGGGGCATGATCGTGGAGATCGAACATCCCGAGCGGGGCAAGGTGAAGGTGCCCGGCTTCGCGCCAAGACTCAGCGAGAATCACGTGGAGTACCAGTGCAGCCCGGCGCTGGGCGGCAGCAACCAGGAAGTCTATGGGGGGCTGTTGGGCCTGTCTGGTGAGGAACTGGACGCATTGAAGGAGAAAAAGGTCATCTGACCGTGCCAGAGGGCATGCCGCCAGACCGGCGCGCCGCCGTCGCTCCCTGCTCTGGAGCGGGGCGGCGCGCCGGTCTTTTGTGCCGGATACGGGGAAAAGGGAGAGAAAGACGTGAGGAACATGCTGCCATTGGAAGACCTGACCGTGGGAGGGCTGCTGCGGCGGACGGCCCGGCGGTTTCCGGACCGGCCGGCCCTGGAGTACCGGGGCCGGGTGTGGAGCTATGCCGCACTGGACGGGGAGGTGGATCGGACGGCCCGGCGGCTGCTGGGCTGGGGTGTGGACAAAGGGGACCACCTGGCTCTCTGGTGCGAGGCGGAGCCCAACGCGATCGTGCTGCTGTATGCGGCGAGCCGCATCGGCGCAGTCACCGCGCTGCTGAACACCAGCCTGGGGCGGACGGAGCTCAAAACACTTCTGGAGCGCAGCGACATCCGGTATCTGGTGATCGGAGATGGCTATAAAGAGCTGGACTACCCCGCGCTTTGCCGGGGCCTGACGGAGGAGTTGTCCGGACTGAAGGCGGTCCTCTACGCGGGGCAGCGGGGCTGCGGCGGGTATGCGGCCCTGGAGGATCTGGAGGAAGGTATGGCCTCGGAGGAGGTGCTGGCTGGGGCAGAGGTCCGGGTGCGGCCGGAGGACACCGCCTTTCTCCTCTATACCAGCGGTACCACCAGCGTCCCCAAGGCGGTACTGGGCAGCCACTACAGCCGGGTCAACAGCGGTATCCAGCAGGCCAACGACCTGGGGGCCACCCAGGCCGACCGCTTCTGCGTGGCTATGCCCATCTTCCACTGCTTCTGCCTGTCTGTGAATGTGATGGCGGCCTGCGCGGTCGGCGCCTGCCTGTATTTGCCGGAATCCCGGCGGACTGCCGCCCTGCTGGAGGCGGTGAGTCAGGGACGCTGCACCGTCATGAGCAGCGTCCCAGCCCTGTATCACGCCATGCTTTGCCGCCCCGACTTTGACACCTGGGACATCTCCACCCTACGGACCGGCTTCATCGGTGGCAGTCAGTATCCGCCCCGGCTTTTTCGGGAAATCAACGACCGCTTCGGATTTACGCTGCTGTCTAGCTTAGGGCAGACCGAGGCCACCGCCGGCATCACCACCGCCGCCCTGGGTGATTCTCTGGAGGTGCGGGCCACCACGGTAGGACACTTTATGGACCACCTAGAGGGGAAAATCGTCTGTCCCCGCACCGGGGCGCAGCAGCCCGCGGGGCAGATGGGAGAGATCTGCGTGCGGGGCTACGCCGTTATGCAGGGCTATTACCGCCAGCCGGAGTGCACCGCCCGGACTATAGACGCCGACGGTTGGCTCCACACCGGGGATATGGGGTATCTGGACGGCGATGGGAACGTGCATCTGACCGGCCGTCTGAAGGAACTCATCATCCGGGGCGGCGAGAACATCAGCCCGGCGGAGGTGGAGGCAGTGCTGGCCGGAGACGACCGCGTAGAGACCTGCAAGGCGGTGGGCGTGCCCGACCCCCACTACGGGGAGGTGGTCTGCCTGTGCGTGGTATGCCGCAAGGGGGCCCGCTGCACAGAGGCGGAACTGAAGACGGAGCTGAAAGCCGGCCTGGCCGACTTCAAGGTGCCCCAGTACATCCTGTTTTTGGAACGCCTGCCTGAGACCCTGACCGGAAAGGTCCGGGTGCAGGAGCTCAAGGACCTGGCGCGGGAGACCCTGGGCCTGACCTCGGACTGAAAGGGGGGAGGAACATGGCGCTGTTCGTCCGGGACCGGAGCTTTTATCGGAAGATCTTGCTCCTCGGCGGGCCCATCTCGGCCCAGCAGATCATTACGGTGGGGGTCAATATGATGGACACCGTGATGCTGGGACAGTTGGATGAGACGGCTCTCTCCGCCAGTTCCATGGCCGCCCAGGTCCACAACCTGTTCCATTTCATGTGCATGGGGTTGGGGATGGGGGCCAGCGTGCTCATCGCCCGGTACTGGGGCGCGGAGGAGCACGCCAGCCTGCGCAAGACCCTGGTGCTGATGTACCGCTTCTGCCTGCTGACGGCGCTGGTGTTCACGGCGGCGGTGGCGGCGGCTCCGGCGGGCATCATGGGACTGCTGACGCCGGACGGAGAGGTGGTGGCCGAGGGCGTGCGCTACCTGCGCTGGGCACTGCCCTGCTTTTTCTTCTATGGCTTATCCATGACCACCACCATCGTCCTGCGGAACACCGGACAGATGCACATTCCGCTGCTCACAGCGGTGGGGGCCTTCTTCCTCAATATCTTTTTCAACTGGATGTTTATTTTCGGCAAGTTGGGGGCCCCCGCCATGGGGGTGGCGGGGGCGGCTCTGGGTACCCTCATCAGCCGGGCCTTTGAATTTGCCGTCATCTGCGGCTATTTCCTCCTGCGGGACCGGAAGCTCCGGTTCCGGGTCCGGGACCTGCTGCTGCCCTGCGGCGACCTGTTGCCGGAGTATCTGCGTATCTCCCTACCCGTGCTGGTCAGTGACACCCTGCTGGGACTGGGAAACAGCATGACCATGGCGGTGGCCGGTCATATCGGCCGGACCTTTATGTCGGCCAACACCATTACCAGCGTCGCCCAGCAGATTACCACCGTATTCACAGCGGGGTTGGGGCAGGCGGCGGTCATCATTACCGGAAACACCCTGGGCCTTGGCGAGATGGAGAAGGCCCAGCGGCAGGGCGTGACCTTTGCGGTGCTGGGGGTCCTTCTGGGCGGGCTGTGCGGCGGGATCATTGTGGCGGTCAGCCCTCTGGTGGTGGGAAGCTACCAGATCACGGCGGAGACCCACGCCGTGGCGATGGAGCTGATGAACGCGGTGGGAGTGATAACGGTGTTTATGGCCGTCAGTTCCATCCTGACCAAGGGGGTGCTCCGGGGTGGAGGCGACACCCGTTTCTTGATGGTTGCCGACGTGTGTTTCCTCTGGGTGGTCAGCGTACCGCTGGGGGCCGGGGCGGGCCTGGTGTGGGAGTGGCCGCCCTTCTGGATCTTTTTCTGCCTGCGCATCGACCACGTTATCAAGGCGGTGTGGTGTATCTTCCGCCTGCGGAGCGGTAAGTGGATCAAGAGAATCCGGGCGGTTTAGGCTCGAGTGAAAAAAGGCAGCGGCGTAGCCGCTGCCTTTTTTCTGTGTCCGACCGCCAATGCGGTGCCCACCGCAGAGGGGGCCGTGCAGATCGCCATGGAGGAGCTGCCCATCACTCTACATCGGGCCCGGGTGCTGGTGCTGGGCTTTGGGCGGCTGGGCAAGCTGGCGGCCCACCGCTTCGCCGCCTTGGGGGCCAAGGTCAGCGTAGCGGCCCGAAAGTGGGCCGATCTGGCCTGGGCGGAGGCCTACGGCTACGGGGCGGAGCGCATCGACCAACTGGGAGGCTGGCTGTGCGCCTATGATTTGGTAATCAACACAGTGCCCGGCCGGGTGCTGGGCGCCGGCTACCTGGCCGACCTGAAGCCCGGCTGTCTGGTGGTGGACCTGGCCTCCAAGCCCGGGGGGGTGGACCTGGAGGCGGCGTCCCAAATGGGGGTCCGGGTGATCTGGGCCCTGTCACTGCCGGGCAAGGTGGCTCCCGTCACAGCGGGCCGGGCCATACGGGACACGATCTATCACATTTTGCATGAGTTAGGAGTATGACTATGGAACACCTGCGCGTGGGCTTTGCCTTCTGCGGCTCCTTTTGTACTTATGACAAGGCCATGGCGGCGCTGGAGCAGGTACGGGCCCGCTACGGGGACGTGACGCCCATCGTCTCGGAAAGAAGCGCCGATACCGACACCCGCTTCGGGGAGGCCCATGAGTTTATGCGGGAGATGGAGCGCATCTGCGACAAGCGGGTGATCGATTCCATCCCCAAGGCGGAGCCCATCGGCCCGCAAAAACTGCTGGATGTGCTGGTCATCGCCCCCTGCACGGGCAGTACCCTGGCCCGGCTGGCCAACGGCTTTAGCGACACGGCGGTGACCATGGCGGCCAAGGCGATGTGGCGCAACGGCCGCCCCGTGGTGCTGGCCGTGAGCACCAACGACGGACTGGGCGCGTCGGCCAAGAACATCGGCGCGCTGCTGGAGAAAAAGTACGTATACTTTGTCCCCTACGGACAGGATGATCCGGAGAAGAAACCCACCTCCCTGGTGGCCGACTTCACCCGAATCCCGGATACCATCGACGCGGCGCTTGAGGGCAGGCAGCTTCAGCCCCTGCTGCTGGCCGCCGGGTGTTGAGAAAGCGCAAAAAGGCCGTGGACGGCGTACGCCGTCCACGGCCTTTTTGCTGCGCCGCCAAGGGCGCCTTCCCCTTTTTCACCGCCGATCTACTTCACCACAAAGCCGTATCCGCGCAGGATATCCCGCAGAAGCTCCACCTCCTCCTGGGAGGGGGTACGGCTGGTGAAGCCCTCGGTGCCGGGCTCAAGCTGTTCCCGCTTGCCCTCCCCCAGGTTGTGGTAGGGCAGCAGGTTGATCTCACTGCACCGGATGGCCTTTTCGGTCAAAAAACGGCCCAAAGCGTGCAGGTTTTCCGCACGGTCATTACAGGGCGGGATGACCGGGCAGCGGACGATGATGGTGCAGTCCGTCCGGCGGGAAATGTGCTCCAGATTGGCTAGAATCAACTCATTTCCCTGGCCGGTGTACGCCCGGTGCCAGGCGGAATCCATGTGCTTTATATCGTAGAGAACGATATCGGTGTGGGCGAGGACCGGTCCCATGACCGCCCAGGGCACCGCACCGCAGGTCTCCACGGCGGTGGTAATGCCCGCCTGCCGGCACAGCTCTGTCAGGGCCCCGGTGAATTGTGGGTGCGCCAGGGCCTCGCCGCCAGTGACGGTAAGCCCGCCGTCCGTGCCGTAAAAGAGCCGGTCTCCGGCCACCTCGTCAAAGGCTTCGCCCGCTGTCATGGTATGGCCCATGATGCTGCGGGCCTCGGTGGGACAGTCATCCACACAGCGGCCGCAGGCGGTGCAGAGCGTGCGGTCGGTGTGGACCCGGTCGGGGCGGTCCGTCCGGCGGGAGACCGCCTTTTGGGGACAGGTCTGGATGCATTGGCCGCAGCCGGTGCACTTGTCCGCAAGGTACATGAGCTGGGGCGCCCCGGCCTGGGACTCCGGGTTGGCGCACCACAGGCACCGCAGGGGGCAGCCCTTGACAAACACATTGGTCCGGATGCCGGGCCCGTCGTGGATGCAGTAGTGCTGGATGTTGAACACGGTGCCGGTGACAGCTCTGAGAGCTTCCGTCATGGAGGTCATTCCTTTCCTTCCTGTGGAGGCGAAGCGGCCAGTCGCTTGCCCAGATTAATTTTGGCGTAGCGGTCGTAATACCGCAGAATCTTACAGGAGAAGACCATGCGCTGCTGGATTTCGCCGTTGGTCAGGTCGGCTTTGGACAGCTCCTGCAGCTTGGCCAGCCGGGCGGAGAAGGTGTTGCGGTGCATATAGGCAGCCCGGGCGGCCTGGGAGACGCTGCAGTTATTGAGGCAGTAATAGTAGAGCACGTCCAGCAGATTGGATTTGTGGGCCAGATCGTAGCGATAGAGTTTCACTGCGTCGGGGTGCGTCAGATAAATGATATCGTCATGGCCCAACAGGGCACTGAAGCTGCTGATGCACAGGTCGATGGCAATGTACTCGGCGTAGTCCTCAAAAAAGAAGATGCGTTCCTTTTCGCATGAGCGCAGGGCCCGTCCCAGTTGCAGAACGCTTTTGGTCAGCAGATAGTTGGTGCGCAGCATGGCGCGGCGGCTGGTGGCGTTGCTGATGGCGGCAAAGGCGTCGTAGCGGGTCAGCAGATCCCGGAGCTGTTCCCGATCAAAAATGGGGGCGGGCTGGAAATCCCGGCCCGGCCGGCTGAGCAGCAGTACGATCCCGCCGTCATAGAGGGCGGCGTTGCTCTCGGGAAAGATGGCCTCCAACTGTGCCAAAAGGGAGGTCGGAGAGACCGGCAAAGCGCCGGGAGCGGTGGGCTCCACAATAATAAAGCTGCAAAACTGCTGGGGGATGCGGGAGATTAGGGAGAAGCGGCGGCTGATCTCATCCTCGCCCGTGAGCTTGCCGGTGAGCAGATCGGTAAGGAGCGTCTTGAAATCGGCGCCCGCCCAATAGGCGCCTTTCTCCGCGGCGGCCACCCGGCTGACATTGTCCTGCACCAGATCCAGCAGGGTGCAGGCGTCACCGTCGCACCAGTCGCGGGGGGTAAAGAGCAGCATGCGGGAGATCAGACTGTCATCCTGAAGGACCCGGCGTGACCAGCACCTGCCCTCGCTGCCCATGACCCGGCAGAGCGGGACGGCGGAATCGGTCCGCCCTTCTTCCAGCAGGTCCCGGGCGGTATTGGGGGAGAGCAGGCCCCGTTCCAGCATCTCCCGGGCGGGCGCACTGTCCAGACAGGCTCTCCCACCCAAATAGACCGCGCGGCAGCCGGCATTCAGCAGGAACAGGGCCCCGCCCGCCAGCTCCGCCGCTGTGTCCACCACATCCTGGATGCTGTGGCGGCGTCCGACAGCGCGCAGCAGGAGAACGTTCCACTCCTGGTGGCGGCGCAGCACGGCGGACAGCCGTTCATGGAGGTCCAGCAGCTCCAGACGGGTGATCACCAGGTTGACCGAGCGGGACTCTGCCAGAGAAAGCAGCCCCGCGGCGTCGCCGGCGGCAAAAAAAGTGACGCCGGACAGGTCTCCGGATATCTCCAGAAAGGAGCGGATCTCTGCCCCTTCGCCCAGCCACAATACGGTGGGATCGGGTCCCTCCCAGTGGCGGACAAACCGGACTGCCCGTATCTGAGGCAGGCTCGCCCTGACGGCCGGCCGGGCCAGAAGGTATCCCTGCAGCGGCTGTATCCAGTATTCCAGTTGCGACATGGAACTCCCCCGCCTCTGTACCATTTATACATTTATGAACAGGTTCATTATAGCAAATCCTGTGCGAAATGTCATCCGGTTTTTATGGAGTTCCAAAGTTTGTGCATAGGTGCTGAACAGGTTCATCAAAAATGGCGTTCATGCACAGGAATCCGGTCCGGGCGCTGGACGACTGTTGCGGAGACCGGAAATGTCATGCTATGCTTGCGCCAGCGAACGGGCGGCGTACCGCGGCGCCGCCCGGCCAGGAAAGAAAGAATGAGGAGGTTTTTTCGATGTCAGCTTCCACAGTCCTGATCCTGTTTCTTGTGGCAATGGTCCTCTCCATCTATTTCGGCAACCAGTTCGATGCAATCGGCCTGATCTCCATGTCCTTCGCCTATCTCATCGGCGTGTTTGGTCTGGGACTAAAGACTTCGGTCGTGGTCGGAATGTTCCCTGCCAAGATCCTCTTTACCATCATCGGCATCTGCTGGCTGTTCGGCTACGCCAATGAAAATGGCACCCTGCGGCAGATCACTCTCATCCTGGTCTACCGATTCCGCCGGTTCCCCAGCATCCTGCCTTGGGTCTTCTTCCTGATTGCGGGCGTGATTTGTATGACGGGCGCCTCCCCGTATGCGCCCAATGCCGTGCTGATGCCCATCATCATCTCCATTTGCCTGGCCACCAATATGAACCCCCTGTTTGGCTCCCTGATGGTCAATATCGGCTCGTACATCGGCGCACAGGTCCCCTGGGGGCAGGGCGCCAACATCCAGCGCGGTGTTCTGGAGGCCGGTATCCATGCCGGAGAGGTGGATTCCATCCTTTGGAACGGCTTTTTTACCTGCGCCCTGTTTGCGCTGGTCTCCGGTATCCTGACCTTCCTGCTGTTCCGCGGCTGGAAAGCTAGGGTGACCGATACCAACTTTATCACCCGGCCGGAGCCCATGACGCCTGTGCAGAAAAAGACCTTTGCGCTGATTCTGGTCCTGGTGGTTCTGATGGTGGTTCCCTCTCTGCTGGGCAACTTGGGTTTGAGCGCCCTGGCCGCTCTGTCCAGAAAGCTGGATATCTCCCTGGTGTGCATCGTGCTGGCCACCGTGGCCGCCCTGCTGAAATTGGCGGACGCCAAGACCGTGGTCACCCGACACATCCCTTGGAACACCCTGATGATGCTGGCTGGCGTGTCAATGCTGGTGGGCGTGGCCTCCGAGGGAGGCGCAGTGGACCTCATCGGCTCCTGGATCGGCGGCAACGTGCCCACGGCGATCATCGTGCCCATGTTCGTCCTGCTGTCCGGCTTCATGAGCGTTTTCTCTGCCGGCTCCTCCGTGGTGGTTCCCACCCTGTTTGTGCTGGTGCCCTCCGTACTGACCACAGCCGTGGGCGTCAACTATCATGCGCTCTATGCCGGCATCGCCATCGGGGCCAACGCCTCCGCCGTGTCCCCCTTCTCCGGCGGCGGCTCCCTGACCCTGGCCAACATCAAACAGGATGATATCCGGGAGAAGATGTTTCTGCCGCTCATCCTCTCAGCCGCCGCGCTGGTGCTTGTGGCCGCCGTGCTGGGTGCTGTCGGGCTGTACGGTCTGGTATAAGCCATGAAAGAAAACAGACTTTCCCAGGCACTGATTCGTCATGTGCGGACCACGGGCTATGGCGATATCCCCGCCGCCGCCTTGGCGGCGCAGAAACAGTCCCTGGCCGACATGCTGGCCGTTATGCTGGCGGCCACCGGGCTGGATGCCGCCTCCGCCCCCTTTGCCGCTTTTGCGGCGGAGGAGGGCCGGGGACGGTGCACGATCCTGGGCCGTGAGGAAAAGACCTCCCCCATGCTGGCGGCGCTGGCCAATGGGGCGCTGGTCCACGCGCTGGACTACGAGGATTCCCACGAGACAGCCACCGTCCATCCCAATTCCGCTGCTTTGCCCGCCCTTATGGCTTTGAGCCAGCACATCGGGGGCGTTTCGGGGCGGAGCTTCCTGACTGCCATGGCCCTGGCCAGCGATATCTGCTGCCGCCTGGACCTGGGGGTCAACGAGGACCTGCTGAAATACGGCTGGAACATGCCCCCCATCCACGGCTCCATGGGGGCGGTGCTGGGAGCCGGTAAGCTGCTGGACCTGGACGAGGGGCAGCTCGCGGACGCAGTGGCGCTGAACCTGTGCCAAGCTACCTGCAGCGGCGAGGCGGCCAACAGCGCCGGCTCCGCTGTACGAACCGTCCGGGAGGGCTTTGCCGCCCAGGCTGCGGTACAGTCGGCGCTACTGGCCGGGCGGGGGGTGCCGGCTCGGTTTGAGACGCCTTTTGAGGGAAAGCTGGGCTACTACCACATGTACGCCCGGGACAACTATACCCCGGAAAAGGTGCTGGAGGGTTTGGGGACGGTGTTTCAGGGCCAGTTCATCAGCTTCAAGCCCTGGCCGTCCTGCCGTGCCACCCATACCTCCATTGACGGGGTGCTCACTCTGATGCGGGAGCACCACATCGAACCGGGGGAGATCCAGTCCATCCACATCACTCTTCAGGAGATCGGCCGTATGGTCACCGAGCCCCGCGATGTAAAGTACCGGCCCCGGTCCGCCGCCATCGCCAAATTCAGTCTGCCCTTTGTGGTGGGCACCGCGGCAGTCTGCGGCCAGGTGGGGCTGGACAGCTTTGAGACCGAGCGGCTGTCCGACCCAGCGGTGCTGGCCATGGGGGACAAGGTGACCTGCGCCATTCGCCCGGACTGGACCAAGGAGCAGAACAAGTACACGGACCTCACCATCCGGACGGTGCGGGGGGAGTTTTCCCTGCACCTGGAACATCCCCTGGGCTGTGTGGAACATCCCATGGGGGAGGAGGCGCTGCGCCGCAAGTTTTCGGACTGCGCTGCGCGGGCGAAGAAGCCCATCTGTCCGGAGCGGCTGGAGCAGCTCTACGGCACGATCCTGCACCTGGAGGAGCTGGAAGACATGAACGGACTTTTCGACCTGCTGTAAATACAAACTGCGACATCGCACATGAAAACGGAGGAACCAAGTATGACAGACAGAATCAAACGGATGCAGGCGGCGCTGAAGGTGGACAAATTCCCCTTCTGCGCGGAGAAGGCAAAACTGGTCATCGAGTCCTGGAAGAAGCACGAGGGTCTGCCGGCCATCCTGAGCCGGGCCCACGCCACCGCCGACTATTTGGACCATCGGACCATCTATGTGGACGAGGACGAGCTCATTGTGGGCAACGTAGCCAGCAAGCCCATGGGTCTGGAGGCCTCCTGCTGGGGCCCCTTCTGGGACGACGACGATCTGGATTCCATCCTGGAGGGCAACTACACCATCTCCGACGAGGACCGAAAGACCTTGCGGAGCCTGGATTCGTTCTGGGACGGTCAGGACCGGCAGATGTATGAGTGGCAGGGACGCTTTTACGATGATGAACGCATGTGGCCCTTTATCCGCTCCGGAATCCTATGTCCGCCCTGGACCAGCAAGGTAAAGGGCCGGGGCTCCGGCGGCGCAGGCTTCGGCTGGGGTCTGGGCATCGGCCTGAGCTTCTTTGTCCCCGACTACGGTAAAATCGTCACCGAGGGCATCCACAAGACCCTGGATGAGGCCAAAGAGGAGCTGCGTCAGATCCGTTATGTGGATGATGACTCCTTTGACAAGGCCATGTATCTCCAGGCCGTCGTTATCGCCCTGGAAGCCATGGTGCGCATGTACCATCGGTATGGCGACGCCTGCCTGGAGGCCGCCGCCCGGTGCGCCGAGCCCAAGCGGAGAGCTGAACTGGAGCAGATGGCCGACACCTGCCACTGGATCGCGGAAAAGCCCTCCCGGGGATTCCGGGACGCCATCCAGAACTTCTGGTTTTACTGGATGATGATCACCCACGGCACCGTTCCCGGCGGCCGGTTTGACCAGTATATGTATCCCTTCTACCAAAAGGATATCGCCAGCGGTGCGCTCACCGACGACGATGTGGTAGAGCTCATCGAGTGCCTGCGCATCAAAATCATGCAGTTCAACTTTGTCTCCGGCAACGCCAAACAGCGGGACAAGTGGGCCGGCATGGCCCGGTGGCACAACTTCGTCATCGGCGGCGTGGACAAGGACGGCAACGACGCCTCCAATGAGTTAAGCTATCTGATCCTGCGCGCGGCCGACGAGGTCCGGACTCCCCAATTCACCATCACGCTGCGGGTTCATGACAAAACGCCGGAAAAGTTGATGCAGAAAGCCCTGGAGCTGGTCAAGACCGGCCTGGGTATGCCTGCCTTTGTCTCGGACAAGAGCTATATCCAGGGCCTGGTGGACCAGGGGGTGCCGCTGGAGGAGGCGCGGGACTATGCCCTGGCGGGCTGTCTGGACCTGAATCTGCCCGGCAAGTCCCGCATCAACGCCCTGGGCATGTTCATCGTGCCCAAGGTGCTGGACATCACCATGCACAACGGTATCATGCGGGAGACCGGCGAACGCATTGGACCCGAGACCGGCGAGATGAGGGACTTTAAGAGCTATGAGGACTTCGAAGCTGCCTTTAAAAAACAACTTTACTATTTTATGGGCATGTACAATGAGGAGCACAACATCCTCATCCGCGTCACCCGGGCGGTAAACTGCGACGTGGTCCACTCTGCCTTTGCCTATGACGGCATCAAGTGCGGCAAGGATATCATGGACCGAAAGATGCCCTATGAGAACGCCTCGCTCCTGAACCCGGTGGGCATGATCTCGGTGGCCAATTCCCTGGCCGCAGTGAAAAAGCTGGTGTTCCAGGATCAGGTGTGCACCATGGAGGAGCTGTTCCAAGCCATCGAGGCCGACTGGGAGGGTCACGAGGAGCTGCACAAGCGATGTGTGGCCGCGCCCAAATTCGGCAACGGAGACGATCTGGTGGACGATATCGCCGCCGACCTCTATAGGTTCTGGGCCAACAGATGCAATACTTTTACCACCGTCTACGGCGTACCGCCCCGTCCCACCGGTATCTCCATCACCGCTCATGCCCCCGGCGGGAGCTATACCTGTGCCACGCCTGACGGCCGCCATGCGGGAGACACCCTTCCCGACGGCGTGGCTTCTCCGGCTCAGGGTACGGACCGAAAGGGCCCTACGGTCTCACTGTGCAGCGCCATGAAGATCAACCAGGACCCCTTCAATGCCATGCTGCTGAACATGAAGCTCCATCCCACCGCGCTGGGCAGCGAGGACGACATCCATAAGCTGGGCGCCCTGATCCAGACCTACCTGACCAACGGCGGCAAGCACATTCAGTTCAATGTGGTGGACAACGAAACCCTGCACAAGGCCCAGGAGAAGCCCCAGGATTACCGGGACCTGGTGGTCCGTGTCGCGGGCTACAGCACCTACTTTACCCTGCTGACCAAGGCCGTCCAGGACGAGATCATCGCCCGGACCGAGAACCGGCTGTCCTGAAGATCCCTTCCGCAAAAGCGCCTCCGTGCCACGGCACGGAGGCGCTTTTGCGCTGGGAAGGCATTCAGGGCCGGAACTCCCGCTTCAGGACGTTTTCATAATACCGGATGAACTGGCAGGAGAACATCAGCCGCTGCCGCAGGTTGCCGTCCTCCAAATCCAACTGCAGCAGGTCCAGGATCTTGTTGACTTTGTTGATGACCGTATTGCGGTGCATGTAGGTGGCGGCGGCAGTTCTGACCAGATTGCGGTCATTGAGCAGATAATAGTACAGCACGTCCCGCAGATTGCTGTTATGCTGAGAGTCGTAGCGGGTGAGCAGGATCACTGCCGGATGCACCAGGTAGAGCACGTCGTCGTTGCCCTCAATCTCCAGATAGCGCTGCACGCACAGGTCAATGACGCAGTACATGGAGTAGTCCTCGTGGAAGAAGATGCGCTCGTCGCAGCTTTTGCGCAGTGCCTGGGCCAGAAGCGCGGTTCGTTTGGCCAGCAGGAAATTGGAGCCCAGTGCGTCCAGGTTGCGGGTGCCGTTGCTGACGGCCATAAAGCCGTTGTAGCGCTCCAGCAGGCGGGTGAGCTGCCCACTGTCGTCCAGCTCGGGACGGAAGGTACGCTCCCGGTAACTGAGCAGGATGACCACATCCTTGTGGTAGACAGCCAGATTGGCTCTGGGAAAGCATTCCCGCAGCCGAGCCAGCAGATAATTGTAGGGTACGCCGGCGCCGCCCCCGGCGAAGGTAATCACCGCCACCTGCACAAACGGCTCCACCGGATTGGGCATCCGGGACAGGGCGGAACGGATCTCAGCCGAGCCGGTGAGCCGGCGTTCCACAATATCCTCCCAGCACTGCTGAAAGAGCTTGGTGCTGGAGCCCAGCCGCTCCAGATCATGGGAGAGGAGTCGGCGGCTGAGGCAGTCGGCGGCGCAGTCGCACAAAGACTGTACCTCCGGCCCGTCCCGTTCCTGGCGGCCTTCGATGAGCAGCATCCCGAAGGGGTCGCCCAGGTGGGCCATGCGGCGGCCGTAGAGGACCAGTTCGGTGCCGGGGATGGCGCAGGACCCGCCGCCGTCCGGCGGCATGCCGCCGAAGAGCAGCTCGGCAGTGCGCAGGGGGAGGGCGCCGGTGGCGGCCACCTGACCGGACAGATAGGCGCTGCCTTCCATCCCGGCTCCGGCCACCACTCGTCCGTTGTGGTCCAGCAGCAGGACGGCGGAGCCTGCCAGCTTGGCGGTGAGAGCCACGATGGCGTGGAGCCCTCCGCCGTGGTCGGTGAGCTCCTGATAGGCATGGCACCAGCCGGCTTTCCGGGCGGAGGCGTCGGCCAGGGTGTTGTAGAGCTTGGCCAGAGAGCAGGAAAAGAGGACCAGACTGCCGCCCGGAAGGGAGAGTTTCGGCAGGTCGTCGGCGCAGGCGTCGGAGAGAAGTACGGTGGTCCCTGGAGCGATCCGGGCCCCGGATAGTCCGGTGGCCGCCCGCACGTCCCCCAGGTAGAGCCGGTCGGCGGTCAGCGTTTTCTGAGTGCAGAGCAGCTCCACCCGGTCGGGACAGGCATCCTGGCCGGGGCAGAGAGCGGTGCGGAGGACAAAAGGCTCCAGTTGCCGGAGCAGAAAGCGCAGGCTTGACATAAACTCTCCTCTTTTCAGCCATGAAGTTATAAGAACGGAGGGGACTGGGGAGGAAACACCCATATTATACACAAAACCTGGAGCTTTTGCATAGGATGCGAGAAAAAAGAAAAGGAACTATTGTGAAAAATGTGCAACCCGCACATTTGTGAACACGTTCATTGTACGCTTGATACAGAAAAGATCCCACGCAGGCTTCTCCTCTTGCAGTGGGCGGAGCGGTGTGTTATGTTCAGGATGAACTTGTTCACTACATTTTTGCAGACGAAGGCCGCGTCGGATGTCCGCGCGGATAGAAGGGGGAAACAGGATGACAGACCGAGTCAAACGTATGAAAGAGAGCCTGCGGGTCAACAAATATCCACTGTGTGTGGAGATGTTCCGGCTGGCCAACGAGTCCCTGGATGTGACGGCGGGGGAGCCCATGCTGCTGCGCCGCTCCAAGCTCCACGCCCATATCCTGGACAACATCACCATTTTCATCGAGCCCGACGACCTGCTGTGCGGCTCTGGAGCCAGTAAGCCCTTTGGCCTGGAGATGCAGTATGAGTACGGCGTGTGGACCAAGGATGAGGTGGAGTCGCTGAAAAGCGAGATCTACGACATCAGCCCCGAGGATGAGGAAGAGCTCTATCGGCTCAACGAGCGGTTTGCCGGCAACGCCCTGAACACCAACCTGGTGGAGGCCATGGGCAAGAGCCTGGGGGAGAACGACCGGCTGTGGCCCTTCATGAAATCGGGAGTCATCCTGCCACCCTGGAAGGACAAAAGGGGCGGTTCCGGCGGCGGCTTCGCCATGTCGGGGTATGGTCTGGGGCCGGGATTTTCGCTGGTATGCGTGGATTACGCCCGCATCCTGAACGAGGGCGCCAAGGGAATCCTGTCCGAGGCGCGCAAGTGCCTGGAGGACCTGCGGTACGACAGCCCGGACGCCATTGAGAAGCGCAACTTCTGGGAGGGCGTTATCATCGTGTTCGAGGCGTGGGTCCGCTTCGCGGGCCGCTACGCCGCGCTGGCGGAGCAGATGGCCGAGGAGGAGGACGACCCCGTCCGGAAGGCCGAGCTGCTGGAGATGGCGCGGATCTGCCGAAAAGTGCCCTATGAGCCCGCGGGGAGCTTCCGGGAGGCGATGCAGTCCTTCTGGTTCACCTTCCTGATGATTTGCCCCTCGCCCACATCCACCGCAGGCCGCTTTGACCAGTACATGTACCCCTTCTACCGCAGGGATATTGACGAAGGGAAGATTACCGACGGCGAGGTGCTGGAGCTGCTGGAGATCATGCGCTGCAAGGTGATGAAGGTCAACCGGGTCTCCGGCAAGGCCAACCGGGCCAAGAACGCCGGCATGGCCAAGTGGTACAACTGGACCATCGGCGGACAGAAGGCCGACGGCTCCGACGCCACCAATGAGCTGTCCTATCTGCTGCTGGAGGCGGCCCGGGATACCCACCTGCCCCACCACACCGTGACCGTCCGGGTCCATGCCGGCACGCCGGAGAAGCTGATGCTCAAGGCGCTGGAGTGCGTCCGAAGCGGCTTGGGAATGCCCGCCTTCCTGGGGGATGAGTCCTACATCCATTTCTTTGCCAACCAGAGCCAGACCAACCGGCTGCCCATTGAGGTAGCCCGGGACTACTGCGCCACCGGCTGTGTGGATGGCAATGTTCCGGCCGTGACCCGCACCCAGGTGGCCTGCTTTTTCATCATCCCCCACGCCATGGACATCGCCATGCACAACGGCTACTGCCGCTACACCAAGGAGATGGTGGGGCTTCCCACCGGCGATGTGACCCGGATGGCCACCTTCGAGGAGTTCAAGCGCGCCGTCTACGATGAGATCCGATACCTGATGAGTATGGCCAACGAGCGCATCAACGTGGAGATGATCGCCGAGCGGGACCTGTTCCCCGATGTGTTCCGGTCCGCCCTGATGAAGGACGGTGTGAAGGTGGGCAAAGACATGTTTACCCGCCGGTTCGATTTTGAGAATGGCGCTGTGCTGGGCGCTGTGGGCGGGGTGAACACCGGAAACGCCCTGTACGCCATCAAAAAGCTGGTCTTTGATGAAAAAAAATACACCATGGAGGAGCTCCTGAAGGCGCTGGACGCCGACTGGGTGGGCTACGAGGCCATGCAGAAGGAGTTCAAGGCCCAGCCCAAGTACGGCAACGCCTATAAAGAGGTGGACGACATGGTGGCCGATGTCTACAAGCTCCACGCCGACACCTGCCTGGGCCTGCCCTGCGTCTACGGCGACAGCCTGAAGCCCAACGCCATCTCCATCTCGGCCCACCAGCCCGGCGGCGCGCTGACCGGCGCTACGGCCGACGGGCGCAAGGGCGGCGAGATTCTGGCGGACGCCTCCCTGTCCCCTGACCACGGCCAGGATACCCACGGCCCGCTGGCGGTGTTCCGCAGCGCCATGGAGGTGGACCAGGACCCCTATCAGGGCACCCTAATGAACATGAAGTTTCACCCTTCCAACATGAAAAGCGAGGACGATTTAAAGAAGCTGGGCTCTATGATCAAGACCTATCTGACCCATGGCGGCAAGCACATCCAGTTCAACGTGGTGGACCGGGCGGAGATGGAGGACGCCAAGATCCACCCGGAGGAGCATCCCGAGCTGGTGGTCCGGGTGGCGGGCTACAGCGCCTACTTCACCCGCCTGCCCGAATCCATCCAGGACGAAGTCATTGAGCGCACCTCCCAGGACCTGTAACGAAATGCGAAAAGGGGCGCGGCCCGCTTCCGCGCAAAAAAGAAAGAGAGGTAACGGTTTATGGCACTTTGGCTGTGTATCATCGCAATCGTGATCTCCATCCTCGTCGGCTGGAAGTTCAAGCTCAACACGGGTATCCTGGCAATGGGCTTTGCCTTTGTCATCGGCATCTGCGTCATGGGTATGAAGGCCTCGGCCATCATCGCCTTCTGGCCCACAACCATCGTATTCTACCTGCTGTCCATCTCCCTGTTCTTCAACTATGCCACGGAAAACGGCACCATGGAGGTGCTGGGGCAGAAGCTGCTGTATGCCATGGGCGGCAACGCCAAGCTGGTGCCCTTTGCCATCGCCGCGGTGTCCGCCATCGTGGGCGGGCTGGGTGCGGGCGCCTCCACTCCCGCTATCGTGGGCCCCTTCGCTTTTGTCATGGCCGCCACAGCCGGCGTAAACCCGGTCCTGACGGCGATCGCCATCACCTTCGGCAACCTGGTGGGCTCCAATAACCCCTACAACGGCTACGGCGGAAGCATCTCCAAGAACCTGATTATCGCCAACGGCGTGGATGAGGTCACCACCATGGATTGGTCTCTAAAAATTTGGTTCAACTGCTGCATCATCACCATCCTTATCATTGTCCTGTTTTACCTTGTCCTGAAGGGCCACAAGGCCGATAAGGTAGCCATGGGGCAGAGGCCGCCCGCCTTCAACCCGATTCAGAAGAGAACGGTGACCATCCTGTTGGCGGCCTTCTTTCTGATGGTAGTGCCCCCCATCCTGAACACCTGGATTCAGGGCGTGGCCATCCTGTCCACCCTGAACCAGTTGTGCCAGCCGCAGGTCATTATGATGCTGGGCGCGCTGCTGTGCGCGGTGCTGAAGCTGGGCGATGAGAAGACGGTGATCCGCAAGATCCCCATCAGCACCATCGTCATGATTGTGGGTGTCTATTCCCTGATCAAGGTGGCCGCTGAGGCCGGCCTGGTGGATTTTATCTCCGGCGTCCTGAGCAGCAGCATTCCGCGCCTCCTGGTGCCCGCTGCCATCGTCCTATTTGCCGCGTTCCTCAGCTTCTTCTCCAGTTCCACCTCCACCGTCATGCCTCTTATGTATCCTATGGTTCCCGCGCTGGCAGCCAGCCTGAGCCTGAATCCCATCACTTTGTATACCTGTATCTTTTTCGGTGGCCTGGCGACGGCCTGCTCCCCCTTCTCCACCGGAGGCGCCGTGTGCATCGCCGCCAACCCCTATGAGGATCAGAAGGAGCTGTTGTCCAACAAGATGATCGTTG
This sequence comes from Intestinimonas sp. UBA1698, assembly GCF_002320075.1. Lineage (NCBI taxonomy): Bacteria > Bacillati > Bacillota > Clostridia > Eubacteriales > Intestinimonas > Intestinimonas sp. UBA1698. Next base: position 28,645 of record NZ_DCJO01000025.1, read on the forward strand.
CCGCGCTGGTGTGTCCGGTGGTTACCATCATCGCCGCAGAACTGGGTTTGTTTAGCCTGTTCCAGGCGTGAATGTCCATAGTGAATTGTCAAACCAAGTGCAACCGGAATTGAGTTCGAAGTCCCATAATTCCTGGATAGAGGTACGGACAAAGGGGGCCGCTGCAATTTGCAGCGGCCCCCTTCCTTGCAGCGCTTCAGTTCAGTATCCAGACACCAAAATTCAAGTAGGCGGCAAAGGTTACCCAGAGAAGATAGGGGATTTGCAGCCATGCCGCCAGAGGATCGACCTTGCGGAAGGAGAAGATCATCCACAGGATTAATAGCCATAATATGATCAACCAGATAAGCGCAAAGCCAAAGTTCTGGAGATTGAAGAAGATAATGCTCCAGAAAAAGTTGAACGCCAACTGAACAAGGAAAAGCAGCAGACCGTGGGTACGTGCCCTGGACGCCTGTGCGGAGTAGATCCGGGCGGCACCGAAACCCATGAGTGCAAATAGAACGGCCCAGACAATTGGGAACACGATGCTGGGCGGTGACAAAGGAGGCTGTTCCACTGTTGCCATATAGGCTTTGGTGCCATCCCGGGTCAGCCATCCGGAGAGGCCTCCGACTGCTTCTGTAAAGACAATCCAAATGAGATATGGTTTCCGCATGTGCTTTTCCATACACAATCACCCAAGCATAGAATATGTGAGTTTGTTCCCCAATTATGCATTCAGAGCAACTGCTTTCAGACGGGCTTAGAAAATGATAAGGCAAAACGGTGCGCAGCCTGCCACGGGAATCGTTCCCCCTTCCAGGCCGCAGACCAGCGCAGCGATTGCAGTTTAGAGGCGAGAAGCAGCAGAATGCGTGCACGACGAGGTTTGCTGTGAAATAGAAAAGCTCGTCGCAGACGCTATAACGCTTGCGACGAGCTGGCTCGACAGGAACGAGCGATAACCACCCGCGCCGCGAATGGGACGGCCATCCCTGGCCACAATCCGCCCGAGGATAGGCTGACCGTCTGTCCCTCCGGGCCACCGCTCCGGACAGACATAGGCATCCCGTGCCGCGTCATAGCAAAACGCACTGCTGTCAAGCTCCGTCTTTTGAATGGCTGGCGTTTGCCGCGACCGAGCGTAGAACACCGTATGGAACCGCCTCAGAGAAAGGTCGCAGGGCTGGAGCGTTGATCTTTCCCACCCAATACCGATTGGAAAGGCCAATCAGTATTCCATACACACCGTAGCAGCATATTGTTGGTAAGCGCAGAGGCGTTGTGTATAATAAGAACAGGTGAGAAAATTGAATTTGATTGCAAGTGCGCTCCTGCAGGAAAAGTAGCGCATTGAGTGTATGCTGCAAGGATACCGTGAAGAACTCGGCCGCCTTCCCAAAGGACGATTTCTGAAAAACACGTGAAAGATGCCACCCACTATTATTTGAAATACCGTGCGGGCAAAAAAGTAGTTTCGCAGTATATACGTTCTCGGGACATAGAAGCTGTGAAAAAACAGATCCCACGGCGCAGACATATTGAAACAAGGTTGCAAAGCGCAGAGCAGAAAAGAAGGGCAACGCACCGTTAGCGTTTACGAGCACAACGAGGAAGCCGCATTTTCGGAGTGCAGCGTTTTGAGGTTTGATGTCCCGGATGAGGTGTGGATGGACTTTTGGAAATCAAGAAACTTTATAACCAGTTGGTATTGACAACGGAGAAAGCGTTGCCTTATCTGCATTATATGGAAAATATTCAAATATTACACTGTGAGCAATATATATCTACGGAACGAGTTTACGCAAGTTTAGAGATATTTTCCGTGATGCCGTAGACGTGCGCTTGCCCACAGTCCATTCACCTCTGTGAAACGGCCTCCCCGCAAGGAGAGTGGAACTCCTGGGGAAATTACAACAAGTTTCCACCTTTTGGATGGCCGCAGACATTAGAAAATGGAGTAGCGGCCGCGCCTTATCATTTCGGGAAACGAAGAAGCGAGGGTTACAGCGCTCCGGAAACCACTTCGCCGTGGAAGAGAACTGCTTTCAGATTGTAGTCCTTGTCCAGCACGGCAATATTAGCATTCTTGCCCACATCCAGAGAACCGACGTGGTCGTAAATGCCCAGCACCTTAGCAGGATTTACCGCCGCTGCGGTGACGGCATCCTCCAGAGAGATACCAAAGCCAGTGACGGTTTTTACACACTGCATCAAATCACTGACAGAGCCGGCCAGCGTGTTGGGATCACCCTTTATGGTGGCTCGATTGCCGTGTACTTCGATGGCCTGTCCGCCGAAAGGATACTCGCCGTCAGGCATCCCGGTAGCCCGGAGGGAGTCGGAAACCATGATGACCCGGTCCCGACCGAAGAGCTGGAACACGGTGCGGATGACGCTGGGATGAATGTGTACGCCATCGCAAATCAGCTCCACTTTGACCTCGGGATGGTCGAAGGCGGCGCCTACCACACCAGGTTCCCGATGGGTAAAGGGCAACATAGCGTTGAACAGGTGGGTAGCCTGCCGTGCGCCTGCCGCATAGGCGGCGTAAGCGGTGTCGTAGTTGGCGGTGGTGTGGCCCAGAGAAACCGTCACCCCGTCGTCAATTGCTCCCTTGATGAACTCCATGGCGCCAGGCTGCTCGCAGGCCAGCGTCACCAGTTTCACCAGACCGTTTGCGGCTACCTGAAGCCGATGGAGCATGGCGGGGTCCGGATTGTGAAGGTAGGCGCCGTTCTGTGCTCCCTTTTTTGCCATGCAGAGAAAGGGACCTTCCAAATTGATACCTACCAGCTCCGCGCCGCCTGGGCCTGCGGCCTTGTGAGCAGCGGCGGTTTTGCACACGTCGGTGAGAATCTCCTCGGACAGCGTCATACCTGCCGGGCAGATCTGGGTAATGCCCCGGCTCAGCTCATAATCTGCCATCTTCCGGAGTCCTTCTGCCGATGCATCAGAGAAGTCTTCTCCCACACATCCGTGGAAGTGGAGGTCCGTCAACCCAGGAATGAGATAGCAGCCAGACACATCCACAGAGCTGTCGGCATCTTGTGTAATCAATCCGTTTTCTACACAGAGATCCCGGAGGATAAAGCCTTTCGTCGAATCAAAAACCTGTCCGCCGGCCAGTTTCATATGACTACAACTCCTTCCCGGGAAGGCAGCTTGCTCAATGCTGCGCGGTCAGCTACAATGATGACATCGGGGTGAATCTGAAGAATAGAGGCGGGTACCTGCGGATCAATCTTGCCGGAGAGCGTTTTGACGACAGCGTCTGCCTTTTCGATGCCGCTGACAACTACCAGAACCCGCTTAGCCTGCATGATGTGCTTCACGCCCATGGTTAGAGCCTGACGAGGTACATCAGCCTCAGAGGTGAAAAACCGCTTGTTGGCGTCGATGGTGTTTTCAGTCAGATTTACTACGTGAGTGCCAAGAGTGAATTTATCTGCCGGCTCGTTGAAGCCAATGTGGCCGTTGCGGCCCAGACCCAGAAGTTGGAGGTCAATGCCGCCCAGAGAGTCGATAAGGGCGTCGTAGCGGGCGCACTCTGCGTCGGGATCTTCCGCCAGACCGTTGGGGACATTGGTTTTGCTGACGTCAATGTCCACCCGGCTGAACAGGTAGTGATTCATAAACCAGCGATAGCTCTGATCGTGGTCACCCCCTAGCCCCCGATACTCGTCCAGATTGACGCTATGCATCTTGGAGAAGGAGAGATCCTTCTTCTCACACCACTCCACCAGCTGATCATAGGTGCCGATGGGGGTGGAGCCGGTGGCCAGGCCCAGCACGCAGTCGGGCTTTAGGATCACCTGAGCAGAAATGATATTGGCTGCCTGACGGCTCATGGCGCGGTAATCCGCGCACTCGTAAATGCGCATGGAGTGATCTCCTCTCAGCAGAATTTCTGAATGGCTGCCTGAATCATATCAGAGCAGACATGCACAACGGCACTATCGGCTTCGGTCAGATTGGGTAGAGGAGCCCGGACACCGCCCAGATTCAGACCGTACTGCTTTTTCAGAATGGCCTTCATAACAGCATACAGATTGCCCTTGGCAGAGCACATCTTGTAGATAATACGGCAGATTTCGTTCTGAACTGCTGCAGCCTTTTCCACCTTACCGGCATAGAACAGCTCCCATATCTTCAAGAACAACTCGGGCATCACGGCATAGGTGCCGCCGATACCACCGGTAGCACCGATGGCAAGTCCGGAGACCAACTGCTCGTCGGGACCATTCATCACCACGAAGTTGCTGCCGCCTTGATCCTTCCACATCTGAATGTCCTGAGTGGGCATGGAGGAGTTTTTTACGCCAATAACTTTGGGGTTTTTCTGCATTTCTGCCAGAAGAGAGGGCGTCAGGGATACGCCTGCCAGTTGTGGGATGTTGTAGATGATGAAGTCGGTGCTGGGGGCGGCGGCGGATATGTCGTTCCAGTACCCGGCGATGCCGTAGGGGGGCAGGTGGAAGTAGATGGGCGGGATGGCCGCGATAGCGTCCACGCCCAGGCCCTCGGCATGCCTTGCCAGCTCCTGGGAGTCGGCGGTGTTGTTGCAGGCCACGTGGGCGATGATGGTCAGCTTGCCGCCCACCTCGGCCATGACGTTCTCCAGCACCACCTTGCGCTCGGCTACGCTCTGGTAGATGCACTCGCCGGAGGAGCCGCCCACGTAGAGGCCCTTCACGCCCTTTTCGAGCAGGTGCCGGGCCAGGGCCCGGGTCCGCTCGGGGGAGATGCTGCCCGCATCGTCATAGCAGGCATAGAAGGCGGGGATGACCCCCTGGTATTTTTTAATATCCATAGGAATATGACCTCTTTCCGCCCGAATAGGCAATTTTTAAGACCAGCTTATCCACGTCCACCGCGGTGCCGGCGGCGATCTTTGGCAGATGCCCTTCACCGGGGAAAACGAGCAGAAAAGCCCCCTGCTCCAGGGTGAGGATTTCTTTAGGCGCCCCACGGTACATGACCGCGTCTTCCTCCGCCCGAATCTCAACCGGCTCCAGCGCTTCGATGGGCGCAAGCGCCACCTTTTCAATGCCGGTGAGGACGACGTGGAGATCCAGGTATCGCTGATGTGCCTCGAATGGCGTCCCTTGGGAGAGGGGGGCGGTCGTGTAAGTGAAATGGTTGCCGTAGACTTCGTCCCCAGCGATCTCTACCCGTCCAAGTGGGAGCGCCGTCAGGTCAGCCGTCTGGAGGAAGTCAATCCCCCTGTCGATGTTTGGCGACATCCCACGGTACCGGGCC